>CAXHZZ010000038.1:0-21143 GCA_964021635.1 uncultured Tenacibaculum sp. | reverse complement strand
TGGAAAGTGTACATGAGAAGACAAACAAATACTGTAAATTATTCTGATGAATTGCCTTTAGCGCAAGGAATTAAGTTTGACTTATAAGTCGATAATCGACATTTAATTATATTGAAAAGGCTTCACAAATTGTGAAGCCTTTTTTATTTAAAATTCAGGGGTACTTTATTTTTCTAATGCAGTAGTAATTACTTTATAAGCTGCATGTGCTTTAGACATTTTTGCATAATCTAACGCTGTATAATTTCCTTTGTCAGATTTTGAATTTAGTTTAGCACCTTTTTTAATTAGTAATTTAACGATTGCTACTTTGTTATATCTAGCAGCAAACATTAACGGAGTTAAGCCTGTAGATTTTCTGTTAATATTGGTTCCGTTTTCAATCATCGCTTTAACAGCTTCGTAATTACCAGCTGTAATTAACTTACAAAAAGTATTAACTTTAGAATATTCGGTAGTAGTTTTTAGGGTTGTTTTGTTTATTTCTGAAGCTGAAACAGTTCCAAAAGATAATGTGATTGCTACTACTGTAAATACAAATTTTTTCATGATGTTACGTTTTTTAAGATTCGGTTTATATCTAAAAAGACGACGATTTAAAAAAAACGTTTCAGTGAAAAGAAAGGCTTAACAAATATTTATGATTACTTCTTAAATTTTTATTAAATTAAAAATCAGTAATTTAAGTTTGTATAAACTAATTGATATTAAATTTAAACAGATAAAAAATCTGCTATTAAATTAGTTTCTTGAGTTGTTTTAGGTGTTTTAAAATCGAAGTATTTATGTAAAGGAATATCAAAACCCTTGTAGTTTAAGTAATTATTTAGCGCAGTATTTAAGCCTTGACTATATAAATGATGTTCTGCTCCTGTAGGATCTTCGTGATACAAGTCATTTTCAGCAAAACCTTTAAATTCTGGCCCAGTAATATTAATTTTAAATTCATCCGGATTTTTACCAACGGGACTATGACTTGTACAAGCAAACATGTGCCAAAAAGCAGATTGAATACAATTGTTTTGAAATAACTGTCGCACAACTTCTAAAGAATCAATGGTTTCTTGTGCTGTTTCTGTAGGAAATCCGAACATTAAATAAGCATGTACCATAATATTTTCATCAGAAAAGGCTTTTGTTACCCTAGCAACTTGTCCGATATCTACCCCTTTTTTCATTTTAGCCAATAACCTGTCCGAAGCAACTTCTAAACCACCGGTAACAGCAATACATCCCGATTTGGATAATAAAGCACACAACTCTGGAGTAAAGGTTTTTTCGAAACGGATATTGGTCCACCAAGTAATATAAACTTTTCTTTCTAGTAGTTTATTTGCTAAAGCTCTTAGCATTTTAGGTGGCGCTGCTTCATCAACAAAATGAAAACCTGTAATACCTGTTTCAGAGATTATTTTTTCGATTTTATTCACTAAATCATCAGCCGTTGTATTTTGATAATTTCCTATATAATCTAACGTAACATCACAAAAAGAACACTGTTTCCAATAACATCCGTGAGAAATGGTTAATTTATTCCACTTTCCGTCAGACCACATTCTGTGCATCGGATTCATGACATCTAAAAAAGATAAATACTTATTTGTAGGAAGGCCTACATAACTAGGCGCAGGTAAATTTTTATGATGAAATATGGTGTTTGGTATTTTATCAGCGTAAATAACTTTATTGTTTTTACAGATAAAAGTTCTTTCTAAACTATCTTCTTTTATTTTACCATCTAAAAATTCTGTGATTTTTAATAACGGACCCTCACCATCATCTAAAGTAATAAAATCTATAAAATCAAAAATTCTTGGGTCAGACAAACGTCTTAACTCGGTGTTACAATAACCGCCACCCATACCTATTTTAATGGTAGGATATTTTTGTTTTATAAACTGAGCACAACGTAAAGCAGAAAATAAATTACCAGGAAAAGGTACCGTAAAACAAACTAAATCATAATTATCTTGTTGCAGTTTTTCTTCTAATAAATACAACATTTCATCTTCTATTAAGGTAGTTTCATATTGTAAAAACTCGTTAATAGTATCGAAACTAGAGGCAGATCTTCCTAGTTGTTCTGCATAACGTGTAAAAGAAAAAAACTCATCGACATTGGCGTTTATATAATCGCCTAATTCTTCTACAAAGAGTGTTGCAATGTGTTTGGCTTTATCTAAAATCCCTAATTTTCCGAATTCGGTAGTTAAATCTTTATTTAATTTAACACGTCTATGTCCGTGTGGTAAATAATCTTTATGTACCATCTGATACGCTGCTGTAACTTCTTGCACGCGCAAATAATCCATCACAGTATCTACTTTATTTATGTACTCTTCTTTTTGTTTATAAACTAAAGGAAAATCACTATTACCAAGCATTTCTGCTTGCTTAAAAATAGCATTTATAAACTCTTTGGTAAACACCGCAGTAAACAACTCGATACTTAAATCCATTTGCGTTGCTTTTACATTTTTAGATTCTAAAAAACCTTTAATGTATGCAGTTGCAGGATAGGCAGTATTTAATTGTGTAAAAGGAGGTGTTATTAAAAGCGTGTTTACAGACATATAAAATAAATAAAGCACAAAGATACTCTTAAGAGTGTTGTTATTATATCAGGTTTATTAAAACTATTAATGAGTTTATAAATTTACAGGTATTAATGATACTTTATCTTTCTTAAAACTCGCATTGCTTTTTTGTATTTTATATAAGTAGTTTTATCAGTTAAGTTTTTAATATAATTTTTTACTTTTTTAAGTTGATAAACGGCCTGGGTAAACCCATTCAAATAGCAAATTAAATAAGTAGTTGGTAACTTTAAAACAGCTAGGTTTTCAGTATCAGATAGTGGTGTATTTTTTTCTATTTTACTAATAATAGCATTGTTGCTATTATAAATATGATGTAAAATAGTTTTATTGTATTGTGGTGCTTCAAATAAAAACTGGGTAACAATATCATGTTTTCCGTTCTCTTTAAAATGAATAATTGTTTTTTCTAACGGATAATGTTTTTCACTTTTATCAATCCCTAAAACAATATATTCGGTAATAATAAACGATTGCTCGTTATGGCTAATTTGAACATCATCTAAGGCCGAAAAAAACAAACGAACCTGCTCGTTTATCAATTCAATATCTACCCGAGTATAAAATTCTTCATTATTAATCACCTTTTTTTTACCAGCCCAACACACCACAAATTGTTCGTTAAATACTTTGTATTGTGGATTGTATGTAGGTTTATGATTGTTAATAAAATCGAAAACTCCGTCGAGCGTTAATTGAATATTATTACTAGCGTTTTTCTCGATAGCTTCAACAATAGTAGTATTTACATCATTAAATGTAAAATTTTTATCCGTAGGCATTGAATTACTTCCTCTGCGAAAAAAAACGGTGCCTTTACTGTATTTCCAAATATTTTTTAAAAATGAAGTAGTTTCATTATTCGGATAAATAGTTACCAAACCGATTACTTTATGGCGTGGTAAACTCGGAAAAGCTACATTTTCATATTCTATTTTTGGTGGGTTTTTTAAATAGGCATTTACTAAGTTCTGAATTTTACTATCATCGTAAAAATCGACTCCCAAAATTTTATTTTCTTCATCTTCAACTCCAATAACGATATAAGAATTGTTATTAGGATTAGAGTTTGAAAGCGCACAGATGTGTTTTATAAACTTAGCTTTACCTTCTTTATGATGTAGCGATAATTTTTGCTTTTTATCAAAAAAACTATTCTCGTCGTTATGAGAAAGTAAATTTTTAATTAAAAGGCGTTTATTAATCACAGCTTATACATTTTTATTTATAATTGATGCGGTTGCTTGTGCGGTAGGATACACCACTAAATCTTCAATATTTACATGATATGGCCTACTGATAACAAAATAAATAATATCGGCAATATCTTCGGGTTGTAAAGCTTTATAGCCTTGATATACCGTTTTTGCTCTATCGAGATCTCCTTTAAAACGCACGTCTGAAAATTCGGTTTCTACCAAACCAGGATGAATTGCCGAAACACGAATATTGTGCTTGTTTAAATCAATACGCATTCCTTTATTTATAGCATCTACGGCAAATTTTGAGGCACAATACACATTTCCGTTCGGATATACTTCTTTACTAGCAATAGAGCCGATATTGAGAATAAAACCGTTATTTCTATCTACCATTTGCGGAATTATAGCTTTCGAAACATATAATAAACCTTTTACGTTTCCATCAATCATGGCATCCCAATCATCAATACTTCCTTCCTGAATACTATTTAAGCCGTGTGCATTACCTGCATTGTTAATTAAAATATCAATATGTTTAAAATTATCAGGTAAACTACCAATGGCTTTTTGTACTTGGTCTTTATAACGAACATCAAATTGTAGCGTATGCACTTTTGTTAAAGTTGATAATTGGTGTTGAAGTTCTTTAAGTTTTTCAGTACGTCTTCCACAAATAATAAGGTTTATGTTGTTTTTGGCAAATAGTATAGCGGTTGCTTTACCAATACCAGAAGTTGCTCCTGTAATTAAAGCGGTTTGTTGCATGTTTTTGTTTTTTATAAAGGTAAAATATTTTATGTAAAACGAATATTTTAAACAAAGAAAAACCGCTCTACCTCTAGAGCGGTTTCTTTTAGTTGGCTACTACCCCAACCAAAAATCAACTAACCAAACTTTATTTTAAATATTTTCTATCAACTGTTTCACGTTGTATTTTAGTACGTTTTCTACCGCTATTCCTTACAGTTGGTTTTATTGTTTTTTCATTTTTTAAATACTGTACAAATCCTCTACCAGAAAAAGTGTACGTTGTTTTAGAACTTAGGTGAAATAGCTGTATCCTTTCATCATTTATAACGCTTAATTCAAACCTTTCAGTATCGCCACCATCATAATTAAGTGTTAAAAGTTTTAAGTCGCTATAACCTGCTATATTGGCTACTTTATAACCACCTACATAGTCCCATTTTATATAATCAATATTCGTGCCAAATGAATCGTGAGATGAGTAGAAAGTTACGTCGTTTTCTGGCGTAAACTGTAAGAAATGTTCATCATCAAATGTATTTGATACACCACCAGAAGAAGCAGTTCTTTCCCAAGCTACATATTCTTGCAAAAAGTATTCTATGTTTTCATAAAACAACTTATCGTAATTAAAATTATTTCTTTGATAACCAATTAAATAATAACTTACGTTTTGCGATAAATCATCAATTCTAATTTCATCTTCAGAAAGTTGAACGACCTCAAAATCATAACGTCCATCAAGATCATGATCGGTTTCTAAAACGGTTCTGTAAGTACCATAATTTCCAACAGCAATTCCAAGCCCATTTCCGGTTTTACCAATATCAGCAATATTATTATTTGCATACATAGTTCCGTTTAAAAAAGACACTGTAAATGCTTTTGATAAAAAAGGAACATCGCCTGTACCAGTTGTTCTATGATAATCGATATACCATAAATCGTAACTAGATACATATTCGTTTAACGAAAAAGAATTGTCATCAATTATTTCGTTTCGAACCGTACAAGATGCTAATGTTACACTTGCGGCAATACATAAGAAGAGTAATTTTAGACGTTTCATAAGCGTATGTTTTAATATTATACCTATGTAGTTTTCAAATTACGTGCCAAAAACAAAAAACACCTCAAATGAGGTGTTTTTTGTTAGTTTTGAGGTTTTGCTGAGGGCATAAAAACCCTTTTCTCTTTTTTAATATTTTCAATTTTATAATAATGAGTTCTGTTGTTAATAATATAACTAACGACAGCTTCAGTATCTTCTAATTCAAAAGGAATTTCCTCTTTAGTTTTTGTGGTATTTTCATATTCTTTTGCAGGATCAGCATTTAAAACTAAGTCTTTTTTATCTTCACCTGTTGAGGTTTTATAGCGAGCAGCAATGTATTTTTTATCTTGTTTTTGTTCAATTACAGCACTTACAATTCTATCTTGAAAGTATACTTTTTGAAAATCGATAGTTTTACTTGCTGTAAACTCAATCATTAAATTAAGCGTGTTGTTACCAGGTAAACCACCAGTAATATGAGCGTAAGATGCGGTGTTAACCGTAAAAGGAGGATTTGATTCTAATTTCATGCTTGCACACTGTGTAAAGCTTAGTGCCAAAATTAAGATTCCGAATAACTTCATAATATTACTTTTTATTGTTTAAATTTAAATATTCAAGTAGTGTGCCAAGGTACAAATATATATAGATATTAAGATGTTGAATTACAGTTATTGGGAATTAAAAGAATGGTTTACAAATGTAGATTTTACCATTGTTGGTAGCGGAATTGTAGGTTTAAATTGTGCATTGACATTAAAAAAAGCACATCCGAAAGCTAAAATAATAATTTTAGAAAAAGGCATGTTACCACAAGGAGCAAGTACTAAAAATGCTGGTTTTGCGTGTTTTGGTAGTTTATCAGAATTGATTGATGATTTAAAAACACACAGTGAAGAAGAGGTTTTTAATTTGGTAGAAAAAAGATGGAAGGGTTTACAATTATTACGAAAAACTTTGGGCGATGCCACCATCAATTTTCAGCAAAATAAAGGTTATGAGTTATTTAATGATTCTCATTTTTATGAAGAATGCTTGGCTGAAAAAAATAAGATTAATCAATTATTAAAGCCACTTTTTTCTTCGGATGTTTTTACGGTTGATAACAATTCTTTTGAGTTTAAGAATGTCCATAAAAATTATATAACCAATCAGTTTGAAGGACAAATTGATACCGGTAAAATGGTAGCGCAGCTACTTCAATTAATTCAGCAAAGTGATATAAAAATTTTAAATAATATTACCGTTAAAAGTTTTGAAGAAATTGGTAATAAAGTAGCTATTCAAACCAATAAAATTAGCTTTTCAACCAATAAATTATTAATTGCCACAAACGGATTTTCAAACCAATTACTCAATGAAAATGTACAACCGGCAAGAGCACAAGTATTAATTACAAAACCTATAAAAAACCTTCATATTAAAGGAACTTTTCATTTAGATAAAGGCTTTTACTATTTCAGAAATATTGATGATAGAATTTTGTTTGGCGGCGGAAGAAATCTTGATTTTAAAACAGAAGAAACTGCTGAGTTTGGAGAAACAGCTGTTATTCAGCATAAATTAGAAGAAATTTTAAAAACAACCATTTTACCAAACACTAATTTCGAAATTGAACATCGATGGAGCGGAATCATGGGCGTTGGAAATCAGAAAAAAGCAATTGTAAAACAGCTATCAAACAATGTTTTTTGCGGAGTTCGTTTAGGTGGTATGGGAATTGCTATTGGTAGTTTGGTAGGAAAAGAATTAGCAGAATTAATAGAATAAATGAAAAAAACCAACGACAATTTTAATCACAAAAAAAGTAATTTAACTGCAGATGTAATTATTATTGGCGGAGGTTTAGCGGGTCTATGCAACGCAATACATTTATCTAAATTTGGTAAAAAAGTTTTATTGATTGAAAAAAATAGCTATCCAAAACATAAAGTTTGTGGTGAATATATTTCTAACGAAGTCTTGCCGTATTTAGAGTTTTTAGGTATAAATCCGTTTGATTTTGGTGCTGTTCATATTACAGATTTTAAGCTATCAACAATAAATAATAAAGTTATTTCGGCTAAATTACCTTTAGGCGGATTCGGAATTTCACGTTATCAATTCGATTTTATTTTATCAGAAAAAGCAAAAGAAAACGGTGTTATAATTTTACAAGATCAAGTACTAAATGTCAATTTTTCTGAAGATTTTTTTCATGTATCAACAAAAGAAAATAAAACGTTTACCTCAAAAATAGCTATTGGTGCTTTCGGAAAACGTTCTTTATTAGATGTAAAAATGGAGCGTGATTTTATTCAAAAAAAATCACCTTATTTAGGCGTTAAAATTCATGTAAAAGGAAATTATGAAGAAAACTTAGTAGCGCTTCATAATTTTAAAGGTGGTTACTGTGGCGTTTCTAAAGTAGAAAATGATATAATTAATTTGTGTTACATCACTAGTTTTTCATCTTTTAAAAAATATAAAAGTATAGAAGATTTTCAAGAACAAGTTGTTTTTAAAAATCAATATTTAAAAGAGATCTTTAAAACAACAACACCAGTATTCGAAAAACCATTAACAATTAGTCAAGTTTCATTTGAAACTAAAAAACCAATAGAAAACCACCTTATTATGTGCGGTGACTCCGCAGGAATGATTCATCCATTATGCGGTAATGGTATGAGTATGGCAATTCAGAGTGCACAAATTGCATCTAAACTCACTCTAAATTACTTAAACGGTAAAATTTCGTTAAGAAATGATCTTGAAAAACAATACATTAGAGAATGGAATAAAAACTTTAAAATGCGTTTAAAAACGGGTCATTTTATTGCGTGGTTATTTAGAAAAGATAAGATTGCAGAAATTTTACTTAAAACGTTAAAGAAATTACCTTTTTTATTACCTATTATAATTAAGCAAACACATGGTAAACCAATAAAAATAGAATGAGTTTTTTTATCAGTACAAAATACAGAACAGATCAAGAAGAGATGATGGATGATTTTTCTATTGGTGGCGATTTATTGCGCGATGTTTTAGATAAATTAGAAAACATAAATCGTTGGCTAGGCGGAAACTTGGTAACGGTTAATGCATTAAAAAAAGTATTAAAAAAGCATCCTAAAAATATAGAAATCGTTATCGCTGATATTGGTTGTGGACATGGAGATATTTTACGTGATGTAGCCAAATTCGGAAGAAAAAATGGCTATAAAATGAAATTGATTGGTGTAGATGCAAATGCTACTGCTATAGCATATGCGAATGAATTGTCAACAGAATATCCAGAGTTGGTTTTTAAAACTGAAGATATTTTTTCTGATGATTTTAAAAACAGAGAATTCGATATTGTTTTGGCAACGTTGTTTTTGCATCATTTTAAAGAACTGCAATTGGTTTCTTTCTTATCAGACACTTTAAAACATACTAAAAAAGCAATAATTGTAAACGATTTACATCGTCATAAATTGGCGTATTATTTGTTTTTATTATTATCAATTTTTATCAAAAATAAAATGATAATCAACGATGGATTAATTTCTGTTTTAAGAGGTTTCAAACGAAAAGATTTGATTAGAATCTCAGAAAAAATAAATGTAAAACCACAAATTTCTTGGAAATGGGCATTCCGTTTTCAATGGATAATACAAAAATAAATGGCAGTAAAAATAACATCTGTAGCAAAACAATTGCCACAATATTATAGAGAAACGAAAGATATTATTCCGTTTGTAAAAACGTGGATGCAGAATCAGGATACTCGTTTTCAACGAAAAGTAATCAAACTTTTCGAAGGGGCAGCAGTAGATAAGCGGTATTCAATCATGAATCCCGAAGAGGTTTTTATAGCAACTTCTTTCGAAGAAAAAAATGCTATTTACGCAAGAGAAGTAGTAAAATTAGCCGAGCAATCACTTAAAAAATCATTGCGAAAAGCAAATTTAAAAGCAACAGATGTCGATTATATAATTACAGTAAGTTGCACAGGAATTATGATTCCGTCTATGGATGCATATTTGATTAATTCTTTGCAAATGAAACAAGATATTGTGCGTTTGCCAGTTACAGAAATGGGTTGTGCAGCGGGAGTTTCAGGAATTATATATGCTAAGAATTTTTTAAAGGCAAACCCTAATAAAAGAGCCGTTGTAATTGCTGTTGAGGCGCCTACAGCAACTTTTCAGTTAGACGATTATTCGATGACGAATATTGTAAGTGCGGCTATTTTTGGTGATGGAGCATCGGCAGTTATTTTGTCTTCTTATAATGATGATAAAGGCCCTAAAATTATAGACGAAGCCATGTATCATTTTTATGACGCTACCCAAATGATGGGTTTTAATTTGGTAAATACAGGCTTACAAATGATTTTAGACAAGGAGGTTCCAAAGAAAATTTCAGATCATTTTCCTGCAATAATTCATCCGTTTTTAGAAAGAAATAATTTAACAATTGAAGATGTAAATCATTTGATTTTTCATCCTGGAGGAAAAAAAATCGTACAAACAGTAGAAGATTTATTTGGTGTTTTAGGTAAAAATATAGACGATACTAAAGAGGTTTTACGTTTGTATGGTAACATGTCGAGCGCAACAGTTTTGTATGTTTTGGAGCGTTTTATGGATAGAAACCCAGCAAAAGGAGAAAGAGGCTTAATGTTAAGTTTTGGTCCGGGTTTTTCTGCACAAAGAATATTGTTAGAATGGTAAAAATCATAAAATGAATCCTACAGAAATCATAAAAAACTTACCATATACTGCACCTTTTTTATTTGTTGATACACTTACAGAAGTTTCAGAAAACGGAGTTACTGGAAATTATAGGTTTAAAGAAGAGGCATTTTTTTATGAAGGTCATTTTAAAGGAAATCCAATTACTCCTGGTGTTATTTTAACGGAAACAATGGCACAAATTGGTGTTGTTTGTTTAGGTATTTATTTATTGAAAAATGAAATTTTAACAACAGATAAAAATCCACAAATAGCATTAACTTCTAATCAGGTAGATTTTTATTTACCAGTGTTACCAAACGAAAAAATAACCGTAATTTCCGAGAAACAATATTTTAGATTCAACAAACTAAAATGTGCTGTAAAAATGATAAATGAGAAAAATGAATTGGTTTGTAGAGGAACTATTTCAGGAATGATAATCGCAAAATAACATGAAAAACAGAGTTGTAATTACAGGTTTAGGAGTCGTTGCACCCAACGGAGTTGGTTTGCAAGAATTCTCGAGCGCAATAAAAAAGGGAAAATCTGGAATTACATTTCATCAACATTTAAAAGACAAAGGTTTTTCTTGTTGTATTGGTGGAATTCCTACAGTTTCTGAAGAAAAAAAAGCAACATATTTAACAGCTTTGCAATTACGCGGCTTTAATAGTACTTCTATTTTATATGGATGTATGGCAGGAATTGATGCTTGGAAAGATGCTGGTTTTTCTGTGGATGAAAACTCAAATTTAGATTATGATTCGGGTTTAATTTTCGGAACAGGAACATCGGGAATTGAAAAATTTAGAGAAGCAATCTATAAAATTGATGATCAGAAAGTAAGACGATTAGGAAGTACTTCTGTGGTACAAACAATGGCAAGTGGAGTTTCTGCATATTTAGGCGGAATTTTAGGTTTAGGTAACCAAGTTACTACAAATTCGTCTGCGTGTACAACAGGCACAGAGGCTTTTTTATTGGGTTTTGAGCGCATTAAAAACGGGAAAGCAAAACGAATGTTGGTTGGTAGTTCAAGTGATAGTAGTTTGTATACTTGGGGCGGATTTGATGCAATGCGAGTAATGTCTTACAAGCACAATGAAACGCCAGAAAAAGGTTCGAGACCAATGAGTGAAACTGCAGCAGGTTTTGTACCAGGAAGTGGAGCAGGAGCCTTAGTTTTAGAATCTTTAGAAAGTGCTTTAGCGAGAAACGCAACCATTTATGCAGAAGTTTTAGGCGGAAATATAAATTCTGGCGGACAACGAAATGGAGGAACTTTAACAGCCCCAAATGCCGAAGCCGTTCAGAAATGTATTACGGATGCTTTGTTAGATTCGAATATAGCATCTGATAAAATTGATGTTATAAACGGTCATTTAACAGCAACATCAAAAGATAGTTTAGAAATAGAAAACTGGAGCAAAGCTTTACAAAGAAAAGGAACTGAGTTTCCTTACATAAATTCTTTAAAGTCGATGGTTGGTCATTGTTTAGCGGCTTCTGGTGCAATAGAAATTGTAGCAGCTGTTTTGCAAATTAAGGAACAATTTGTGTTTCCTAATATTAATTGCGAAGATGTACATCCAGAAATTTCAACACTTATTTCTAAAGAAAAAATACCAACAAAAATTATATATAAAGATATAAATATACTCGCAAAAGCAAGTTTTGGCTTTGGTGATGTAAACGCTTGTGCTATCTTTAAAAAATATTCAAAATAAAATGAAAAAAGAAGAAATTATAGTAAAGTTAACAACCATTGTAAAGCCTTATGTTCAGAATGAAGAAGGTTTTAAAAACATCAATGAAAACACCGATTTTATTAACGATTTAGAAATAAATTCGGCAAATTTGGTAGATATTATTTTAGATGTAGAAGATGAGTTTACGATAGAGATAGATAATGATTCTATGGAAAAAATGCTTTCTGTAAAAGAAACCGTTGCAATTATTCAAACAAAAATGAATGCATAATGTTGGCAATGATATTGTTGATTTAGGCTTAGCTAAAATTCATAGTAACTGGCAACGAAAAGGTTTTTTAGAGAAGCAATTTACCCAAAAAGAACAAGATGAAATTTTAGCTTCTGAAAATCCGTTTTTAAAAGTTTGGCTGTTTTGGAGCATGAAAGAAGCCGCCTATAAATGTTATACGCAAAAAGTTAAAAAACGTTTTTTTGCACCCAGAAAATTTCAATGCATGCGAACTTCAAAAGATAAAGGTATTGTTGTTTTTGAAGGCATAAAATTTTACACTACTACTTTTATAAATACTTTTTACATTCATACAATTGCTGATGAATTAAAGAATAGAGGTGAAATTACATCAGCTATTTGCTTACCAAACACAGTAAATACAGCAATCAGAAAAACGCTTGAAAATAAAACAGCATTTTTATTTAAAAAGATAGAAAAAAGAAAAACAATTGTTGGAGCTCCTTTGTATTATTACAAAGAAAAATTACTTACTAATTCATGTTCAATTTCTCATCACGGAAATTACGAAGCATATGCATTTACCTTAGAAAATGAATATTAAAACAGCACTTTTTAAACAATGTGAAGCGTTTGTAAACAAACGTTTGCAAACGGTAGAAAAAATAATTTCGTCCAACCAAAATGCGTTACAATCTGAAACTAAAAGTTCGGCAGGAGACAAGCATGAAACTGGTAGAGCAATGTTACAATTAGAGATGGAAAAAGCGAGTCAGCAACTTAACGGAATCATAAAAATGAAAGAAACGCTATCTAAAATTAATATTAAAAAAGTTTCTGAAATCGCACATTTGGGTAGTGTAGTAAAAACCACTAAAGCATGCTATTTTTTAAGTATTAGTGCTGGGCAGCTCATAATTAAAGACAAAACTTATTTTGCTATTTCAATTTCCTCTCCCATTGGAAGCATGTTGTTAGGAAAAAAAATAGGAGATATTTTTGTGTTTAACAATATAGAACAAAAAATAAAAGAAATTTTTTAAAAATAAAGTAGGGTAAAAGAATATTAGTTTGTTTTAATAATAGGAAAGATTGTTATCCCTTCATAGAAAAAGAAGTATTATAATACACTTTTATCGAAAGTTAAGAGTGTATTTTTTTTTAAAAGAAAAAAATATTTAAAATAGTTGAGTAATAATTAAGAGATAGTTATTATTGGTTTAAGCAGTTTCATTAAACTCTAATGAAACTGCTTTTTTTATTTCAATAGGTTTTGAATGTTTAAAGAAAATAACCTGCAGGTTATATTTAGCTTCTATAAGCCAACAATTACCTTTAAAATAATTTTTTATAACTGTAGCTTTAAGTTCCGATTTTTCAACAATTTTTATTTGATGCGGATATAATAATACTTTTTTATTATTGATGAGAACTTCATTGACATCATCAAATAAAGTGGCGATATATCTTAACTTCGGATTTTTATATAAGTTTATTGGTATGTCATTCGCTATTATTTGATGGTCTTTAATAACAATCATTTTATCAGCAAACGAAAGCGCATCATTACCATCGTGAGTGGCTATAATACAAGCAATATTTTTTTCCTTTAGGTAGGTAAATAAGTTTCTACTAAGTGAATTTTTCTTAAAATTATCTATTTGCCCGAAAGGTTCATCTAGTAATAATAATTCAGGTTCTTTAGCTAATGCACGTGCAATTGCTACCCGTTGCTGTTGCCCACCGCTTAAGTTTTTAACCTTTACGTTGGCAAACTCTGTCATTTCTATTACTTCTAATAACTCATTTGTTCTTTGTTGCGCTTCTTCGGGATAAAAACGAGATAGAAATTTTTTAATATTCTCACTAACGGAAGTATAAGGCATTAAATCGAAATCTTGCGCAACGTATTTAAAAATATCGATACCGGGAACTAAATAATGAGCAGGACCTAAGATTTGAAAATCATTCCAATAGATGTCTCCTTTGTCAACATCTAACAAGCCGTAAATAATTTTTAGTAAAGTTGATTTTCCGCAACCACTTTTTCCCATCACACATATATGTTCCCCTTTTTGTAAAGAGAAATTGATGTTTTTTAATATTGTTTTTTCTTTAATATAAGAAAACGAAATGTTGTTTACTTGTAACATACTTGCAAAAATATGTTTTTATGTTTTGTTGCGTTAGCGATTGAACGGTTTGTTTGAGCTCTTTTTTGAACAATGAAAAAAAAGCGAGTAGTAAAAGCGCGACCACTTGTGGTAACGCCCAACTTCTCGATACAATTTTTTCGTGCCTCAAAAATCACTCGAAGTGACAAGAATAAAAAAACCGATACATTGCTGTATCGGTTTTATAATTTTAAAATTAATATTTACGAACTAATTTTAATACTTAAAGACACTTCGTGTCTACCAGATTCTAACTCTTTCTTCTGGTTTTAAATACATTTTATCACCTTCTTTAACATTAAAAGCTTCATAGAAAGCATCAACGTTTTTAAGTGGCATATACGCTCTGTATTGACCAGGAGCGTGTGTGTTTGTCATGATTAAGTTCTTTAAAGCCTCATCACGCATTTTTGTTCTCCAGATTGTTCCCCAAGAAAGGAAAAAACGTTGGTTTGCAGTATAACCATCAATATCAGCAGGCTTTCCGTTCTTTTCGAAGAAAATTTGTAAACCTTCGTAAGCAGCTTGTACACCACCTAAATCACCAATATTTTCACCTAAAGTAAATTCACCGTTTAAGTGCATGCTATCAATAGCAACGATATCGCTGTATTGTTTTACTAATTGCTTACCAATTACAGCAAACTTTTCAGAATCTTGCTCAGTCCACCAGTTTTTAAGGTTTCCGTCACCATCAAAACGAGCACCAGAATCATCGAAACTATGAGAGATTTCGTGACCAATTACTGCTCCGATACCACCATAATTTACGGCTTCATCCGCTTTATAATCATAAAAAGGAGGTTGTAAAATTGCAGCTGGGAAAACGATTTCGTTGTTTACAGGATTAAAGTAAGCATTTACAGTTTGAGGAGACATTCCCCATTCTGTTCTGTTTACAGCTTTTCCTAGTTTTTCCATGTTCTTGTTATAATTCCACTTAGTAACGTTTTTAGCGTTTTCGAAGTAAGAACCACCATTTTCTAATCCTTTTACTTGTAGTTCAGAATAATCTTTCCAAACATCAGGATAGGCAATTTTAACAGTTAATTTGTGTAACTTTTCTAATGCTTTTGTTTTAGTTTCTTCGCTCATCCACTCTAAACCAGCAATACGCTTTTCAAAACCTAACATTACATTGTCTATCATTTCTTTCGCTTTCGCTTTTGCTTCTGGTGGAAACATTTTATCAACATATAGCTTACCTAAAGCTTCACCAACAGCACCATTTAAGTTACCTAAAGCACGCTCGTTTCTTGGACGTTGTTGTTTAGCTCCACGCATTTCTTTGCTGTAAAACTCCCAATTTGCAGTTTCTAAATCGGTAGATAATAAACCAAGTGAATTGTTAATTGTGTTCCAACGGAATAATAATTTAATATCCTCTACAGAACGAGCATCTAAAATTCCGCTTAATGCTTTAAAGTATCCAAGATCGGTAACAATTATTTTATCAATACTACCAGCAGGAGCTCCTTTTAAATCACCGTTTTCTTTATCAACAATGTTAACACCAATACCTTCTAAATGAGCAGCCCAATCGATTGCAGGAGCTAGTTCAGTTAATTCGGCAACTGTCATAGGGTTATACATTTTACGTGTATCTCTACGCTCTTCTTTAGTCATCATTGGTGCAGCTAAGCTTTTTTCGAAAGCAACAATAGTAGCTGCATTCTTTTTAGCAGTAGCTTCATCATCACCAAAAGTCATTAATGTTTTAGCAACAAATTCTTGATATTTAGCTAATTTGTCGGCAACTTTAGCATCCATATAATAATCACGAGATAAACCTAAACCACCAGCGCCCATATAACCTGCGTATTGGCTACTGTTTTTTAAATCGTTATAAACGCCAAAACCATAAAAACCACCACCACCATAAGGTGCCATGTTTGTAATATAGTTTTCTACATCTTTTTTAGTTTTAATTTCTTCAATTTTAGCTAAAAAAGGCTTAATTGGCGCAATACCTTGCTTGTTTCTAGCAACAGTATCCATTATAGTTTCGTAATAGTTTACTGCTTTTTCTTGATCAGAATCTATTTCATTTCCTTCAGCGTCTTTTACTTTCGGAAAATTTCTTTCTTGAATAGCATCATTTAAAATAACCAATACATCAGCATCCGTTTTTTTACGTAATTCACCAAAACCGCCCCAAGAAGTTCTATCGGCAGGAATTTCAGTTTTATCTAACCAAGTTCCGTTTACATATCTAAAGAAATCATCTGTTGGTTTAACAGAAGTATCCATATTTTCAATAATTATTCCCTGAGATTTTTTCTCTTCAGGTTTACTTTCTGTTTTACACGAAGTAATTGCTATGGAAGCAACCGCAGTAGTAAACAGCATTTTGTGAATGGTTTTCATTGTGTTTAATTTAGATTGATTTATGTATTAGTATCTGTAATTTTTTATCTGTTACAAATTTTAACTCTTAATTTTAGATTTTGGTGGATTTGGTAACTGATCAAACCCCATATTAAATAAAGTAAATCCGAAAATATCAGCATACTGTTCTATTGTTTTTGCAACCGGTGTTCCGGCACCATGACCCGCATTTGTTTCGATACGAATTAATACCGGATTTTCTCCTTGTTGCTTGTCTTGTAACTCGGCCGCAAACTTAAAACTATGCGCTGGTACTACACGATCATCATGATCACCAGTAGTTACCATTGTTGCTGGATATGCAACGGTTTTAACATTATGTACAGGAGAATAACCTTTTAAATAATTAAACATTTCTTTGCTTTGCTCTGCGGTTCCGTAATCGTACGCCCAACCTGCTCCTGCAGTAAATGTATGATAACGTAACATATCTAAAACTCCAACTGCTGGCAATGCTACTTTCATTAAATCTGGTCGTTGTGTCATTGTTGCTCCGACTAATAAACCACCATTAGATCCACCACGAACGGCAAGAAAATCTGATGAGGTATATTTTTCCTTAATTAAATATTCGGCAGCAGCAATAAAATCATCAAATACATTTTGCTTTTTTAATTGTGTTCCTGCATCGTGCCATTTTTTACCATATTCACCACCACCACGTAAATTTGGTACGGCATATACACCACCTTGTTCCATCCAAACTGCGTTTGCAATACTAAAACTAGGAGTTAAACTCACGTTAAACCCACCATAACCATATAAAATAGTTGGGTTTTTACCATTTAACTCTAATCCTTTTTTATAGGTGATAATCATCGGAACTTTTGTTCCGTCTTTAGATGTGTAAAATATTTGCTTGCTTTCATAAGCATCCCCATTAAAAGAAATGGCAGGTTTCCAATAAACCGCATACGTTCCTTCTTTCGGATTGAATTTATAAGATGAACTTGGTGTATTGTAGTTTGTAAATGAAAAATACAATTCTTTAGTAGTTGCTTTTCCGCCAAAACCACCGGCAGATCCTACGCCAGGTAATTTTACTTCGCGAATTAATTTTCCATCATAATCATATTGTACTACTTTAGAAACCGCATCTACCATATATTTAGCAAAGAAATAACCTGCACCTGTAGATACACTTAAAACATTTTTTGTTTCAGGAATAAAATCTTTCCAATTTTCGGGAGTTGGATTAGAAATATCTACCGTAACCACTTTTTTATTAGGTGCATTAAGGTTGGTTACTAAATATATTTTAGAACCAATATTATCTATAGGGTAGGTATCACTATCAGTATGATTTAAGATTGTTATTAATGAACTATCAGGTTTAGAAAGGTCTTTAAAAAATAATTTATTTCCTGATGTTGATACGCTTGCTGTAATTACAAGATAATTATTATCTTCAGTAACATTACCACCCACATAACGATGTTTTTCTTGAGGAGTTGCTCCAAAAATAACAGTATCTTCTTTTTGCGCCGTTCCTAATTTATGGTAGTATAATTTATGTTGATCTGTTTTAGCAGATAATTCGCTTCCTTTTGGCTTATCGTAACTAGAATAATAGAAACCTTCGTTTTTGTACCAAGAAATTCCAGAAAATTTGACATCAATTAAAGTATCACCAATAATCTCTTTACTCTTGGCATTCATAACAATTATTTTACGCCAATCGCTACCTCCTTCAGAAATTGAATAGGCAACTGTTTCGCTGTTTTTAGAAAAACTAACAGCGCCTAATGATGTTGTTGCATCTTCAGAGAATGTATTCGGATCTAAGAAAACCTCCTCATTACCTTCTTTATCTTTTCTATATAAGACATACTGATTTTGCAACCCGTTGTTTTTATAAAAGTAAGTGTATTCGCCTTCTTTAAAAGGAGTTCCTATTTTTTCGTAGTTCCATAATTCAGACAAACGATTTTTTAGTTGCTCACGATATGGTATTTTACTTAAATAATCAAAGGTTACTTCATTTTCTGCTTTAACCCAATCTTCGGTTTCTTTACTTCTATCATCTTCTAACCAGCGATAATTATCGGTGACAGCAGTTCCGAATAAGGTGTCTATAACAGCTTTTTTAGCAGTTTCTGGATACTTCACAGCAATTGTATTTTTAGGTTGATTTTCTTGTTTGCAAGACACTAAAATAGTACTCGCACAAAGAATCGAAAAAAGGATTTTTTTCATGGTATAAAAATTAGTTAATTCTTTCAAAGTTAGCAGAAAAAAGCGTGAGAACCCTATTTTTTAAGACGTTTTTAACACTAAATAATGTTCTTGTAATTTTTTAGTAATAAAAACGACTATCTTTAAGCTTGAAAATTTTCAAGTAAATAAATAAAAAAATAACATGACAGAAAATTTAACAAAAGCAACTTTTTTAGAAAAAGTATTTAATTTTGAGAAGAATAAAGAATGGAAGTTTGAAGGAGACAAACCAGCATTAATTGATTTTTATGCAGATTGGTGTGGACCATGTAAAACATTGGCACCGATTTTAGAAGAATTAAGTAAAGAATACGAAGGTAAAATAGATATTTATAAAATTGATACTGAAGCAGAACAAGAATTATCTGCCGCTTTCGGAATTCGTAGTATTCCCTCAATGTTATTTTGCAAAGCAGGTGAACAACCTCAAATGGCAAACGGAGCGTTACCAAAAAAACAAATAGAAGAAATTATAAAAGATGTTTTAAAGGTAGAAAAATAAGCCTAAAAATAAATTGAAAAAGTGATGTGAAAACATCACTTTTTTTATGCAAGAAAATCAAAATAGGAAACTCAATGATTATCACTACTCAAGCTTATTTTTTAATTTTAAACTATTGTTTTTAAGTGATTTGTGCTTTTCTTTAAAAGACGTTGTTTCGTGTTTTTTTTTCAATTTGTTGAAAACTTCAAGGGATTTGTGAATAAGTAAGGCTTTCAGTTTTTAGTAATTTTTTGAATCTTTGTTAACCCCTCTAGAAAAGAAAATAATATTAAAATTTAGCACAAATATATAATGGCTTTCATCGAACCAATTTTACAAGAAAACAAAGATAGATTTGTAATTTTTCCAATTCAACATGACGATTTATGGGAGTGGTATAAAAAACAACAAGCTTGTTTTTGGACCGCCGAAGAAATAGATTTATCTGTAGATGTTACAGATTGGGAAACAAAGTTAACTGACGATGAACGTTACTTTATTAAGCATGTTTTAGCTTTTTTTGCAGCTTCTGACGGAATTGTAAATGAAAATTTAGCAGAAAACTTTGTAAACGAAGTACAATATTCTGAAGCAAAATTCTTTTACGGTTTTCAGATAATGATGGAAAATATCCATTCTGAAACATATTCGTTATTAATTGATACGTATGTAAAGAATGATGCCGAAAAAGATAAATTATTTAAAGCTATTGAAATTTTTCCAGCCATTAAAAAGAAAGCAGATTGGGCATTAAAATGGATAGAATCTGATTCGTTTGCAGAACGATTAATCGCTTTTGCAGCCGTTGAAGGTATTTTCTTTTCAGGATCTTTTTGTTCTATTTTCTGGTTAAAGAAAAGAGGTTTATTACCAGGATTAGCTTTTTCAAACGAATTAATTTCTCGTGATGAAGGAATGCACTGTGATTTTGCGGTTCATCTACACAATAATCACATGGTAAACAAAGTACCAAAAGATCGTATTCGTGAAATTATTATTGATGCTCTTAGTATAGAAAGAGAATTTATTACAGAATCTTTACCAGTAAGTTTAATTGGTATGAATGCTAAGTTAATGACACAATACTTAGAGTATGTAACCGACAGGTTGTTACTAGAATTCGGATGTGATAAAGAGTATGAAGCTACAAATCCGTTTGACTTTATGGAAATGATTTCATTAGAAGGAAAAACGAACTTCTTCGAAAAAAGAGTATCAGAATATCAAAAAGCAGGTGTATCATCAGGTGGTACGGGAGACATTAGTTTCGATGCTGATTTTTAAAAAAAAATAACACTACTGCTAACCCCTACATGCGGTAAATTTAGCTAAAAATACGCAGGTGTTTATAGCTAAACATCGTTTCAAAAAAAGAAACAAAAATAATTTAACATGTAAGAATCACTCATAGCGTAAAACTTGGGTGACTCTAGTAACCAATTAAAACCAATAGTAATAATATGTATGTAGCAAAAAGAGACGGTAAAAGAGAGCTTGTGATGTTTGATAAAATCACAGCGAGGGTTAGAAAAATGTGTTACGGATTAAACAAAATTGTTGACCCAGTAAAAGTTGCAATGCGTGTTATTGAAGGTTTATATGACGGTGTAACAACTTCAGAATTAGATAATTTAGCTGC
>CAXHZZ010000037.1:0-21230 GCA_964021635.1 uncultured Tenacibaculum sp. | reverse complement strand
AATAATTAAAAAATCTTCTGGTTTATCTTTTAACAATTCTAAATATTGTTGCTGACTTCCTGCTGCTTCTTTAACACCTATTATATTCTCAAAATCATTTGCTAATCTTAAAATAGTAGCCGGCTCCATATTTTTAGCAGTTCTACCAGGCACATTATATAAAATAATTGGCTTTGTACTTACTGCAGAAATGGCTTTAAAATGCTGATAAAAACCTTCTTGTGTTGGTTTACTGTAATATGGCGCTACCGATAAAATAGCATCGATATTAGATAAATCTAAAGAACTTAATTCGTCTATAACTGTTTGTGTATTATTACTACCAACACCTAAAACTAAAGGTAACACACCGTTGTTTTCACTTACAATTACTTTAATTATCTGTTCTTTTTCTTTTGTTGTAATAGTACCACTTTCTGCCGTAGTTCCATTAATAACTAAGTAATTTGTACCGTTATCGATATTAAATTTTACTAATTTTTTAAGCGCGTTAAAATCTACACTTAAATCTTCGTTAAAAGGAGTTACTAAAGCGACTCCTGTACCAACAAATTTTTGCATTATATTTTATTTAATATTGTTAGATATTTTTTTAATTCCTGATTTAAAACAGCCTCATTTAATCCTTCGTCAGAAATAACGAGATCATACAACCTATCATCAATTCCTGCAAAACCTGTTTTTAGAGATGCTTCAGATAACAAAGTTATTATATTAGTATATAAATTTGGGGTTTTTACGTAGTTAATAAGTAAATCATAATCGTTTTTAACGAAGTCTTTTAAATTGTCTGATTTTAAACTCGCTTTATAGCCAAAATCATTATCTGTAAAAAACTTAGAAGATGTTTCTTGTTTCTTTGAATATTCTCTAAAAATTAAAACAGTAATATTCTCTTTATTGAAGGGTAATTTGTTTATCAAATTAGCCAACATTACATTCTCTAAAGATTCATTGTCTAGTAAAATTGCAACCTTATTTACTTTGTTGGCTTTATAAACCTTTGTTGTGTTTTTTACAATACTTCTATCGTAAATTTTCTGAATAGATTTTTGTTTAAGTTTACTTATCATCTTTAATAATTACTAACGCTAAAGTACATTATTTCTTTAAAATTTCTAGTAATAAAAATTGATTGAGTTGCTTACCATATATTTGAAAATTATCATCTGACACCAAAATTAAAGATCGGTTTCCGTTTGATAGTAACGGGCCAAAAGTAATCCCTTCAATATTATCAATAATGTTATCTGTTAACGACTCTTTAATATCTGCAAAATCGAATAATAACTCTTTTTTAAGAGGAGTATATTTCTCTTCTTTTAAAGATTGAAGCGCTAGTGTATTTGTTGTTGTTTCGTTAATGGTTGCTTTAAAAATTCTAACTGTATTACCAAAAGATCCATAACCACTTTGATAAATTCTTTCTACAACGAAAAAACTATTTTCTGTATATTCTAAAATAGCTGTTACACCATTTAAGTTTACTTTTCCTTTTGCTAGCTTGTCTATTTTTTCTAATTGATAAGTATATTGTTTTGTTGCTGATGTTGTTTTCTTATCAAAATAAGTAATTCTTATTGGCGATTGTGTTTTGTAAAATGTTGGTTCCTCTCCGTCTGCCTCAAGTGGTGCCTCCATAGCCACCCAAAAACCTTTTTTATCATAACTTTTTGATGAACTTTCAAAAGCTCCGTTATGTTTTGGTTTTGCTTTAGAATTAGCATAAAAATATGGAGGAACCTTAATATTTTCTATTAAATTACCTAAACTATCTATAGTAAAAACTGTAGGGTTTTTAGCTTTATTTATAGAACCTTCACTTACCAAATTAATTTGATGATTTTCAACGAAAATAGATTCTAAATCTAATATATTATTTTTATAAAACTGACTCGTGGTGTCTATTTGAATTACAGTCTTAAAATCGACTGATTTTATTGAATCATGCTTTACACATATATTTCCGATTAAAACCCTAGGAATTTCAGCATCATCTACAACCATGTAGAGTTTATTTTTTTCATAATCAATTCCAGAAATCCCACCCACAATTGTGTTTTTAAAGCTTAATGAGTCTTTAATAACAAACTCACTTAAGAATTTTAAAGATGTTTTTCTTGAACTACAAGCTACAAGGGAAATCAAAAATAAAAGTAATATTATTTTTTTCATTTTAAAATATTATCTAATTAATAACCTCTTTAGATTTATCTTTTAATATAATTGCTCGCACTATTAAATATTGGGCTGAAACATATAAAAGAATTGCAAAAAAATCAAGTATTTTATTGTAATCATTGTAAATGTTTAAAACTATAAAACCATCTAAAATCACAAAGAAAGTGGCGCTTAACAATAAAAGAAGATTGGCTTTTGTTTTTTCTTTTTGATAATTTATCAAAGCAACTGATCCGAAGATAGAAACGACTAATCCAAACCCTACTACCAGAATTAACATATCTTTTAAATTGTTATAAATAAAATACATTATTACTAGAAAATATAAAAGATACGGTAACAACGAAAGCACTATTCTTGTAAACGATCTATCTTTAATAAAATCAATTGTCATTTTTGCATACAACACATGAGTAATTAAAAAAGAAGCAACCCCAAACAGAAAGTATTTTTTTTGATTTAATAAAAAAACATCACCAATTAATGCAAAAAACAACCCGGCTACTAACCAAATATTAACTCTTTTAGTAGATAAAAAATAAATGATTATTAGTGATAATACTAACAATGGTTTAAATATAATTTCCAATGTTTTATTTTGTGTTACTACCGCAAATATATCTGCAATTGCAACAAAAAAAAATAAAACTGACATTATTACTAGTACTGCTTTTTTTTACCAAACCTTGTAAAATGAATTAAAGAAATGAATTAGTTTTTTAAAATTTTAATTACCCCAATATACTTTGAATTTATTTAAAATACCAAACTATATAGTTTTAAATTAAAAAAAACAATAAATCATTTACCTATCTAAAAACGGCGTAAATAATAAGTTTTTATAATAAAATGCTTTTTATAATTTATGAATTTAATTATCAATTAGAAGTAAAATTACCATAGCATAAACATTTATTCTAAAAAGAGTTTTTTATTTTAAATGTAAGACGTTAAAGCACTCATCGTCTAAGGAATTAAATTTAAGTATTAATGAAAAAGTATTTTCCTTATTTATTAAAATTACTAATTGCAGTTATAATGTTGCAAACATTATTTTATAAGTTTACAGGTGCACAAGAAAGTATTAGATTGTTTACCATATTAGCAGGTGAGAATGAGTTTTTATTAAGAATAGGTGCCGGCGTTTTAGAATTTATCGCTGCCATTTTATTGTTTAGCTCTAAGTATGTTTGGCTCGGTATTAGTTTAACAATTAGTTTAATGTTTTGTGCAATTTTAGCACATATAACAAAGCTAGGCATAGCGCATAATAATGACGGAGGCTTGCTATTTATAAGTGCAGTAATTGCCTTCTTATCTGCAATAACATTGTTATACTTAAACAAAAAAACTAACAGATAATTGCTTATAGTTTTTTACTTCGTAAATTTTATTCACTTTTTTTTGTAAAACCTACATAAATGGCTGTATAGGAAATTAAATATAATAATTCTGCTAAAAATAAATAATAAGAATTATTTTGATCTAATAAATCGATTGCATAAACCGAATCGGAAGCAATACTTAAAAAAAAGCCCAACAGAAGTAAAAAATTAGCTTTATTCATTTTGTATAAAAAGTTAGCAAAAGCTATAGCGCCTAAAGTAAAAGATGTTATTCCATAAATAAGAACAATATAATAAGCAACGTCTTTTTCTACGCCTCCATAAATTATTGAAAAAAGTAATATAAAAAAGAATAAAAACAGTAGCATGTACAAAGGTATTCCTTTTCTTCCTTTAAGTCGTATATAACTATTTATCAATATTATAAAAAACACATGCTCAAAGAAAAATAAAACTACAGAAAGCAAATAAAATTTTTTATACACACTAAAAACTCCTCCAACTATAGTTAATAGAAAAGCTATTAAAATTAAATTCTCATTCTTTTTAACTTTTAACGTATAATAAAAAACTAAAACAACTATAGGTAAGGATATTACAAATGGTTTTAGAGAATCAATTCTCATAAAAACCACATATAAATATACAATAGAAATAATAAAAAAAAGTATTCTTAATGTAAGTTCAATAGCTTTTTTGGGGGGCATTGCATCTATTTTAAAATTAAGGCTTTACATATAAAATATTGAGATACAATATACAAAACAACTATTAAAATATCAAACAAATACATTGCACTGTAAAAGTTATTTAAAGCTATTAAACTATCAGAAGCTACAAACAAGACAGCACCTAGCAATAGCCATAAATTAGCTAATGATTTATCTTGTTGATAATTTAACAAAGCACAAGTACCAAAACTTGAAATTGCAATTCCGTATACAATTACAGGAACTAACATTTCTCCTAAATTATCTTTTATTAAAAACAATACTACCAAAAATAGTAGTATAAAAATCAACGCTGATTTTAATATTTTAACAATAGATTTTTTTTTAAAAAATTTAGAAATCATTTTTACATACAGCACATGTGTTATTAAAAAAGAAGCCAATCCGAATACAAAATAATTTGTTTTATCTAATAAAAATACATCACCCCAAAACGAAAAAAACAATGCTGAAACCAACCAAAAATTAGCTTTTTTAACCGATAATAAATAAACTACTACCAATACTGTCATTAGCAACGGTTTAAAAATTATTTCTAAACTTTTATCTTGAATTATCACCGCATAAACATCTATAATAGCTACTAATAAAAAAATAATGGATGCAATGTTTATTTTAGCCTTTTTTTTCATATTAAATTATGGATTTAATAAATTTATACTCTTAAAAAGTTTTTTTTAATTAATCATATTGATAAAATCTTGCTCAGAAATAATAGAAATACCTAAACTTTCTGCTTTTGCTAATTTACTTGGCCCCATATTATCACCTGCAACAATAAAACTTGTTTTTTTAGAGATTGATGAACTTACTTTGCCTCCATTATCTTCAATAGCTTTTTTAAGTTCATTTCTACTCATTTGATGAAAAACACCAGAAACCACAAATACTTTTTCTATTAATTTATCCGTTAACCCCTCTAAACTCTCTGCAGAGACCTCTAACTGAACTCCGTGATTTTTTAATCTATTAATTAATTGAATATTCTCTAAATTATTCGAAAAATCAATAATACTTTGGGCTATTCTATTCCCTATTTCATCTACTGAAATCAATGTTTCTAAATCAGCGGCTAATAAATTATCTATCGATTTAAAATGCTTTGCTAGTTTTTTTGCTACAGTTTCTCCTACAAAGCGAATACCCAAAGCAAACAACACTTTTTCAAATGGAATTTCTTTTGACTTCAGGATTCCCGCTATCATGTTTTTAGCAGATTTCTCCGCCATTCTCTCTAACGGAATTACCTGATCAACTGTTAAATCATATAAATCAGCATAACTTTCAATCAATCCTTCTTTTCGCAATAAATCAACAGTTTCTCCTCCTAAACCATCAATATCCATGGCTTTTCTACTGATAAAATGCTGAATTCTTCCTGTTATTTGTGGCGCACAACCAAACTCATTCGGACAGTAATGTTTTGCATCTCCTTCATTTCTTATAAGCTCAGTATTACATTCTGGGCAATTAGTTGCATATTTTGTAGGCACAGAATCATTAGGTCTTTTTGACACATCTACTGCTATAATTTTCGGAATAATCTCTCCTCCTTTTTCTACAAAAACAGTATCATTTATTCGAATATCTAATTTTTCAATCTGATCAGCATTATGCAACGAAGCTCTTTTTACAATAGTTCCTGCTAATTGCACAGGTTTTAAATTTGCTACTGGTGTTATAGCTCCCGTTCGGCCTACTTGATATGTTATTTCTTCTAAAACTGTTGATACTTGCTCTGCTTTAAACTTATAGGCTATTGCCCATCGCGGTGCTTTTGCCGTATACCCAAGTTCTTCTTGCTGTTGTAAATTATTAACTTTAATTACAACACCGTCTGTTTCATAAGGTAAATTATGTCTTTTAACATCCCAGTCATTTACAAAATCAAAAACAGCATCGATAGTTTTTGCTAACGCAATTGTTTCTGGCACTTTAAAACCTACTTTTCGTGCATTTTCTAAATTCTCATAATGGGTTTTATATTTACGTTCTTCTGTAACGACTTGATACAACAAACAATCTAACGGGCGTTTTGCAACCTCAGCACTGTCTTGCAGTTTTAAACTACCACTAGCTGTATTTCTAGGGTTTTTATATTCTTCTTCTCCATTTACAACTCTTGCTTCATTCATTTTACGAAATCCCTCAAGAGGTAAAATAATTTCTCCACGCATCTGAAAATCAGTAAGAAAATCTCCATTAAGTGTTAACGGAATTGATTTTATAGTACGAATATTAGTGGTTACATCATCCCCCTGAAAACCATCTCCGCGTGTTACTGCTTTTACAAACTGACCGTTTTCATAGGTTAAATTTATAGATGCACCATCATATTTAAGCTCACATGTATACTCAATATTATCAGATCCTAACATTTTTTGAATACGCTTTTCCCAGTCCTGCAAATCTTCTTTAGAGTAAGAATTATCTAAAGAGTACATTCTGTTTTTATGAGTAATAGTTTCGAAATTTTTAGTGATTTCCCCTCCTACTCTCTGCGTTGGTGAATTTGAATTAAAAAATTGTGGGTTATCTAACTCTAACTTTTCTAACTCTTTCAGTTTTATATCAAAATCATAATCTGAAATAGTTGCATTATCTAACACATAGTAATTATAATTGTGTAGATTTAGTTCATCGCGAAGCGATTGTATTTGTTGTTGAATTGTCATTAAAATAGTAGCGCTAACAATTTATTATTTTTTTACTGTTCCTGTTAAGAACTGAATTTTTTTTGATATTGGATTCCCCGAAGAACGACGAAAAGAAACTATTTGCCCCACATGCCATGTAGCATCAGATATAGGGCCGTTTAAAGTATTCCAAAACGGGAATTCTTTTTCTCCAAATATAATTTTGTATTGTGACACATCTTTGCTTGTTTTTAAAATATCACTTGCCTGTTTTAAATTTTCTAACGTCTTTTTACGTTTCTCTGTAAATGTCATTTCAGGTTGTTTTTCTCCATTCGGTTTCTTTAACATAGCATTTAAAGTAACTTGAGATAAGCCTAATATATGATCTATCGTTTCTGATGAAGTTCTTGACTCTTTATTTGGCTTAAAATCTAAATCTTTAACTGTCAATCCTTCTGTTGCCCAATAATAGCGAAAACCTAAACCGTCTATGATTCTGCTTGCAACTGCTCCTGCAGTATATTCCATTGCTGCTTGAGGAATCTCGTAATACGGTAATTTTGTTTGCGCGTTAGTTGTTGTAATCATTAATATTATTAAAATAGAAGGAAAAAATAATTTCATGTGTTTAATTTTAAAGCTAATTTAAGGAAAAGTTTTTGGTATTAATCGTCAATAACAAAAGTTGTAAAGTACTTTAAAATAGAAATTACCAATAATTACACACAACTAGCATATGTACGGTATTGTTTTTTAACTCTGTCACTAAAAAATCACAAACAAAAAAGCATCACTTAAAATAAGTGATGCTTTTTTAAATTTTTCAATATTGATTAATCCCCTAATTTATCAATATGATTCCCCTTGTGTATTATACTACAAATATGCAACGAAAAAATACTACACAAAAACACTTTTGTATAAATGGTATCATTTTATGTATAGATGGTTTTTATCTCTACATAAAATCATTTAAAATTTAATTTATTCTTAAAAAGAAAGTTTACCAAATTAATTATCTATAATTAAATAGCAAAAAATTTAAACTATCTTCAAATATTTAAACAAAAAAAAAGACTAAAGCTTCTGCTTTAGTCTTTTATAAGTTATAATAAAATATTTTACTTTCTTAATTTCATTGTATATACTATATCTCCTTCAGAGGCCGAAAACAAAAGTTCTTTATCGTTTAACAGTTTAATTTTTAAACCATTAATTAAACTTTCATCTCCTTCAAACTTAATAGATTTGGTAGTTTCTTCAAATTTCCAATTACCATTTTTTTCTTCATCGCTCATTACAACTTGATACTTACCATCTTTGTGAAAAACCATCCAGTTGTTATTATCTGAATAACTTTGAATTTCATCACCGATTTGTACTGACTCTACTTGCCATTTACCTGAAGTTAAAAAATCTAGTTCATTAATTTCTTGCGAAAAAGATGTTGCTACAACACTTAGTAACAACAAAAGCATAGGGAATACTTTTCTCATAATTTGGGGAATTAGGGGTTATAATGCTTAAAGATAACAAAATAGGTCGAAACAAAAAATGTTTCGACCTATTTTTACTAATTTATTATACTATGTTAATAATATGTATATCGTCTAACTTTAGCAATATGTTTTGCCAAACGCATTACTTGATGCGAATATCCGTACTCGTTATCATACCAAACATATATTACAATCGTATTCCCATCGGCAATAGTTGCTTTACTATCGAAAATTGAAGGAGCTGTTGTACCAACAATATCAGAAGACACTAACTCATTATTCATAGAGTACTGAATTTGCTCTACCAAATCTCCTTCTAAAGCATACTGCTTCATGATTGCATTTACAGCCTCTACCGTAGTGTTAGAATTTAACTGTAAATTTAAAATAGCTAAAGAACCATTTGGTACGGGAACCCTAATAGCGCTTGATGTTAATTTACCTTCTAAAGCTGGTAATGCTTTTGCAACTGCTTTTCCTGCCCCAGTTTCTGTAATTACCATATTTAAAGCTGCTGCTCTACCTCTACGGTATTTTTTATGCATATTATCTACTAAGTTCTGATCATTAGTATAAGCATGTATTGTTTCTAAATGTCCTTTTTTTATTCCGAAGTTGTCTTCTAATACTTTTAATACTGGTGTAATAGCATTGGTTGTACATGAGGCCGCAGAGAAAATATCTACATTATCAGGGTTATTCTCTGAATGGTTTACTCCATGAACTATATTAGGTACTCCTGCACCAGGAGCCGTTAATAACACTTTACTTGCTCCGTTTGGTATTAAATGACGACTTAAAGCTTCTTTATCTTTAAAAGCACCTGTGTTGTCTATAATTAATGCATCGTTAATACCGTATTTAGTGTAATCGATATCTTCTGGTTTACCAGCAGAAATCATATACACAGTAGTTCCATTGATAATTAATGCATTGTTATCTACATCAACCTGAACAGTTCCTAAGAAATCTCCGTGAACTGAATCGATACTTAATAAGGAAGCTCTTTTTTCTAATACTGCTTCGTTAATTTCGCCACGAGTAACAACTGCTCTTAATCTTAACTGAGAACCTTTACCCATTTTTGTCATTAACTCACGTGCCAATAAACGACCAATACGACCAAAACCATATAACACAACATCTTTAGGCTGAATATTTTCTGCCTGTGTAGCATCTTTTAATTGATTTTGTACAAAAGCTAATTTATCAGCATTATCATCATCTTGTAAATGATATTCGTATGCTAATTTACCAATATCTAATTTTGATGCTGGTAAATCGATAGATTGTATTGCTTTTGCTATTTCTAAAGCGTCATTTATAGAAATTGGCTTTGCTACAAATTCTCTAGCATAATCTATTAGATTTAAAACCTCACTAGCTCTTTTATCTACTAACGGATTTCTGAATAATACTAATTCTATAGATTTATCATACCATAAATCATTAACGATATTAATAAACTCAACCGTAGCTCGTCTTACTTGCGTTTGACTTACTACTTCATTTTCGTAATTTGTTATTGTTGACATAGTTGTGTGTTAACTAAATTTTTAAAAATTTGCTGTAAAAATAAGTATTTCAAACGGTTTCATAAATATTTATAAAACAAAAATCTCGTTAAAAATTAATTTAACGAGATTTTAATAATTCTATTTCTTTTACACTATGCCTAATTCTCTAATTTCAGTTTTAACATAATTACCTGAACATCTATAAACTGATCTTTCATAATAACCAGTATTAGATTCATGACCAGCACCAACTTCATTAGACATACATGTATATGTCTCGACAGAGCAACCACCCCAGCTTAAAGTTGAAGTTGAGTTACAATTTGTTATACCTCCATTAACTTCTTTCTGTTCTTTTTTTGATAAGATTTTTCCTTCAAATTTTTCTAAAAATTTCATAATATTTTTTTTTATTAATTAAAAACAATAATAGGGAAAATAAAATTTACTTACAAAATATTAACTAATATTCTAGTATCTGAACCTCTCTATTTGACCTGTAGGACTTATCATCTCTATGACTAACCTTTTACCATCATAGCCTATAGCATCTAACACTTTAACCGCCTCTATAGCTGTAGTAACCTTCCTTCCATTTACTTTAGTTAAAATATAACCTTTCCCAACTTGAAATTGCTTAAACGCTAAACTTTCTGTTCTTTTTATTTTAGCTCCTCCATCAATCCCAAACCTCTTTTTATCTTCTTTAGTTATATTTTCAAACTCGGTTTCCAAAACTCTACTAACAGGTAATTTAATTAGTTTAGTTAATTTCACAACTTTAGTTAATTCTACGCCACTCCTGTCAATAGTTACATTTACATATTCACCAGGTCTTTTAGCTGTTAATTGTCCTTTTAAATCAGAAAATTTTGATATTTTAATATTATTCACCTTAGTAATGATATCTCCTTCAAGCAAACCAGCTTTTTTAGCTCCTCCCTCATCAAAAACTACTTCAATTTTCACTCCTTCAATTTCATCTGTATTTCTAAAATCAGGTTTAAAACCTATTAAAGCCTCTTGTACCGACCCGAATTCTAACAAATCATCAACAATTTTCTTAGCAATGTTCGATGGTACCGCAAATGAATATCCAATAAAAGATCCTGTTTTAGATGAAATTGCTGTGTTAATTCCAATCAATTCACCTCTTGTATTCACCAACGCCCCACCACTATTACCTGGGTTTACAGCTGCATCTGTTTGAATAAATGCTTCAATATTATTATTCCCGTCTAAATCTCTTCCTTTTGCACTTACAATACCTGCTGTAACTGTTGATGTTAAATTATAAGGGTTACCAACGGCTAATACCCATTCACCTATTTTTGCATTATCTGAATTACCGAAAGGTAAATTAGGTAAATTCTCATCTGAATCTACTTTTAACAAAGCAATATCATTACTTTTATCAGTTCCTACTAAAACTGCTTTTAACTTTTTACGATTATTTAATGTAATCTCAATTTCGCTCGCTCCATCAATTACATGATTATTGGTTACAATATATCCGTCAGGAGAAATAATTACACCACTTCCCGTTCCTACTTGCTCATATTTACGTGTACCACTTCGCCCGAAAAGTTGCGCATACGGATTTTGCTGTGTTCTCACTGCTGTGTTTTTAACATGTACTACTGCATGTACCGATTTATCGGCTGCTTCTGTAAAATCAGTAGGACCTGATTCTGAATTAATAACTGTTGACGTATAGTTTGCTGGAATTGTTTTTAATGGTGATTCTATTTCGCTCACCTTAATTGTTTCTTGCGGATTCTCAATAATAATCTTATATCCTGCAAGTGTAATTACGCCTCCTAAAATGGCGATTCCTAATGTTTTAATTGTTTTTTTCATTTGCTTACAAAATTTATCTATTCAAATATAATATTTAAACATTTTCAAAAAAGTTGTTTAACGTTGTTTTAACTGATTTTAACCGCTATTTAACACATTTTAATTCATCAGAAATCTTGTATATTTGCTTTCATATGAATTTAGTTTTTTACAAATACCAAGGAACCGGAAACGACTTTATTATAATCGATAACCGTACAAAAATCTTTCCAAAAAACAACATTGCTTTTATTAATAAACTATGCAATAGAAATTTTGGAATTGGTGCCGATGGTGTGATTTTAATTGAAAATCACAAAACAACCGATTTTAGAATGATTTATTTTAATGCAGATGGAAGCGAAACTATGTGCGGAAATGGCGGAAGATGTGCTGTTGCCTTTGCAAAAAAATTAAATATTATTAATCGTAAAACAACTTTTACCGCTTTTGATGGTGAACATTATGCCGAAATTGACAACGATATTATTTCTCTTCACATGGTAAACGTAAACGAAATCAACATAAAAAAAGAATCTGTTTATGCTTTTACAGGCACACAACATCATGTAGAAATAGTTGAAAATTTAGATAATTACCCTGTTTTTGAAAACGGAAAAAAAATAAGATACAGCTACGATTATCCTGGTGCTAACGTTAATTTCGCGCAACAATTAAACAACAATACTTTTAGGGTTAGAACCTATGAAAAAGGTGTAGAAGATGAAACTTTAGCCTGCGGAACAGGCGTTACTGCAGTTGCCATAGCTATGCACGCTACTAAAAAAACTACCGAAACTGATATTAAATTACCCGTTGAAGGTGGTTTGTTAGAAGTTAGTTTTAATGAAGAAAACGGAAAGTACTTTAATATTTTTCTAAAAGGACCTGCCGTTTTTGTTTTTAAAGGTGAAATAGTATTGTAATGAATACATTAAAAGGTGCACATATAAATTTAAGAGCCCTTGAACCCGATGATTTGGAGTTTCTATTTCAAATAGAAAACAATGAGTCTTTTTGGGAAGTTAGCCACACCCAGGCTCCGTTTTCTAAATTTGTTTTAAAACAATATTTAGAAAATGCTCATTTAGATATTTATGAAGTAAAACAATTGCGTTTAGTTATTGAAAATAACACTTCGTTAAATACTGTTGGTATGATTGACCTTTTTGATTTTAATCCACATCACAAAAGAGCGGGTATAGGAATTTTAATTCATCCTGATTATCAACAAAACGGATTTGCTTCTGAAGCTTTGCAACTATTAATTAAGTATTGTTTTACCCATTTACATTTACACCAGTTATACGCTAATATTACTAGCGATAATAAAAACAGTATCCGTCTTTTCGTAAAACACAGTTTTAAAGAAACAGGTGTTAAAAAAGACTGGATTCTAAGCAACAATATATATAAAGATGAAATTTTATTTCAATTGATAAATGAATAAGAAAATAATATACATAGCTATTGCCATTATATTTTTAATTGGCGGAATTATTGGTTTTAATTTTTATCAGAAAATATTTAGCAATGCGGTTACTAAAAGCGGCGCTATTTATATAAAATCTGATGATACTTTTGATGGGTTAAAAAAACAGCTCTCTAATTATATCGATAAACCTGAAAACTTTATTTGGGTTGCAGAAAAGAAAAAATTCACAAAACCGAAAGGTGGAAAATACATTCTTAAAAAAGGAATGAGTTTAAACGATGTGGTAAACTTATTAAGAAGCGGAAACCAAACTCCAATAAAACTATCTTTTAACAATCAAGATTCATTAGAAAAACTGGCAGGTAGAATTGCGGATCAAATTGAAACTGACTCTATTTCTTTAGTAAAAGCAATGAGAGATAATAACTTTTTAATGAAAAATGATTTCAATCAAAAAAATGCTTTAGGTATGTATATTCCTAATAGTTATGAGTTTTATTGGAACACCTCTGCTGAAAAATTCCGCAGTAAAATGCTTAATGAATACAATCGCTTTTGGAATAAAGCGAGACTAGAAAAAGCTGAAAAGTTAAATTTAACGAAGAAAGAAGTTACTACACTAGCTTCTATCGTTCAAAAAGAAACTGCGCAAAAAAGCGAACGCCCAATTGTAGCTGGTCTGTACTTAAATAGATTAAGAGATGGTTGGCCTTTACAGGCGGATCCAACAGTTATATATGCGATTAAACAACTTAAAGGTGAAAACTTTATTGTAAAACGTGTATTGAATAACGATCTTAAAATTAAATCACCTTATAATACGTATCAAAATACAGGTTTACCGCCATCATTAATTGCAATGCCAGATGTATCATCAATAGATGCTGTTTTAAATTATAAAAAACATGATTATTATTATATGTGTGCAAGTGTAGATAATATTGGTTTTCATGATTTTGCAAGTTCTTTAGCGCAACATAACAGAAATGCTGCTAAATACCAAAGGTGGATTAATCAACGAGGAATTGTTAGGTAATTTCATCAAAATTTTATTCTCATTAAAACATTAAAAAAACAACAAATAAGATAATTTAATTACTATTTTATTGATTTTTAAACAAAAAAAGCAACAATTAAAAGCAATATTCATATTTTATAAAAAACTTAACATACTGACTGCTAATTACTTACATTAATTAATGTACATTTGCACCGCTAAACAGAAAGTATTTAATTATCAAGCATTTAGTATTTTTATTAATAGGTTTTGTAGCGCTCGTTAGCTTTACAACTCCAAAAATTAAGAAAGATAAAACAATATCTAAACCTAAGAAAACAGCATATTATGCTGATAACTTTAATATTCCATTCTTAGTAAAAGATTTTGTTGGTTTTAAAGAAGCTTTAGCTTTTAAAGAATCACAAGGAAGGTACCGAGTTGTGAACAAACTAGGCTATTTAGGAAAATACCAATTTGGTAGAGAAACCTTAAAAAGGTTTAGAATTTACAATACGCAAAAATTCTTAAAGACTCCTGAATTACAAGAAAAAGCATTCGTGGCTTATTGTAAAGTAAATAAATGGATTTTAAGAAAAGACATTAGAAGAAGTGTAGGTAAAACTATTAATGGTACTAAAATTACCGAATCTGGTATTTTGGCTGCAGCACATTTAAGTGGTGCTGGTAACGTTAAAAAATACTTACGATCAAACGGAGTTTTTAGATTTAACGATGCGTTTGGAACATCTATAAAATCATACATGAAAAAATTCGCTGCTTACGATGTTTCTAACATCAAACCAAATAAAAAAGCGCGCGTTTAAAACGTTAAAAAATATAAAACATAAAAAAATAGCATCTTAGTTAGATGCGATTTTTTTTATGCTTTATGAAGTATAAAAATCGTAGGTCGTTTATGTAAATCAGTTTTTATATTTTTCCACTCCTTAACCGTATGTGTTTTTATATATTCTGATGGTAATGTGATATCACAGGCTACACATACATGTGTTTCAGGTGATAAAATTGCTCGTAAATCATCTAACATCTTTTCATTTCGATACGGTGTTTCAATAAAAATTTGAGATTGATTTTTATCTCTAGAAATCTTTTCTAGTTCTTTTATAGCTCTTTTTCTATCCGATTTATCGATAGGTAAATAACCGTTAAAAGCAAAATTTTGCCCATTCATACCAGAACCCATCATTGCCATTAATATTGACGAAGGCCCTACCAAAGGCACTACCTGAACACCTCTTTCGTGTGCAAGTTTTACAATACTTGCGCCAGGATCTGCCACCGCAGGAACACCTGCATCTGATAATAAACCAATTGAAATTCCTTTATCGCAGATATCTAAATAATTTCGAATTTCAATATCGTTAGAATATTTATCTAATAATAATAACTCTAACGATGGCTGTGCTTTATTAGGAGTAATTCTTTTTATGAATCTTCTTGCTGATTTTTCATTTTCTACAATAAAATGATCAAGATGCTCTATTACTTTTTTAACTGATATAGGCATTACCTCTAATGGTTCGGTTTCGCCTAAAGTTGTTGGTATTAAGTATAATTTACCTTTCATTAGTTTATTAATTTTGAAGCAATAATTTTACAAACTTCATCTAACATTTTATATACATTCTCAAAACCTTGCTTGCCTCCGTAATATGGATCTGGAACATTTCTGTTTTCTGTTGGATATTGCTCGTTTAAAATCATTTTTACTTTTCGAGCGTCTTTGTTATCATCAATTATAGAAAGAATATTCTGATAATTACTTTCATCCATTGCATAAATTAAATCAAATTCTTTAAAATCTGATTTCACAAATTTTCTTGAGCGTTGATTTGTAATATCTATTCCGTATTTTTTAGCTACTTCAATAGATCTTTCATCTGGTAATTCACCAACATGATAACCAGCAGTACCAGCCGAATCAACTTTAAAAAAATCGCTGGTTAATTTTGATTGCAAAATACCTTCGGCTAATGGCGAACGACAAATATTCCCCAAACAAACCATTAGTATTTTTTTCATAATTACAAGGTTAACTTCTTTGTTAAATCTTCCACGTATTTTTTAAATTGCTTATCTGTTTCTGTTAAATTATCAACAGTTTTACAGGCATGTAATACGGTAGCATGATCTCTTTTACCAATCTGACTTCCAATACTTGCTAATGAAGATTTGGTCATACGTTTTGCAAAAAACATCGCTAACTGACGTGCTTGAACAATGTGTCTTTTACGTGTTTTAGATTGTAAAGTAGCAACATCCATATCGAAATACTTAGAAACGACTTTTTGAATATAATCGATTGAGACTTCTTTTTTTGTATTCTTAACGAATTTATCAACAATCTCTTTTGCTAACTCAACCGTAAATTCTTTTCTATTAAAAGAAGCTTGTGCAATCATCGAAATAATAACACCTTCTAATTCACGAACATTCGATTTTATATTCTTAGCTATATATTCTACAATTTCTTCTGGCATTTCAACACCATCTCTGTATAATTTATTTTGAAGAATAGAAACACGTGTTTCAAAATCTGGTGCTTGTAATTCAGCTGATAATCCCCATTTAAAACGAGATAGTAAACGCTGCTCTATATCTTGCATATCTACAGGAGCTTTATCAGAAGTTAAAATTACTTGCTTTCCATTTTGATGTAAATGATTAAAAATATGAAAGAACACATCTTGTGTACCTGTTTTTCCTGATAAAAACTGAACGTCATCAATAATTAACACATCAACCATTTGATAAAAATGAATAAAATCATTTCTAGTGTTCGATTTTACAGAATCGATAAATTGTTGTGTAAATTTTTCTGAAGAAATATATAAAACTGTTTTATCAGCATATTTATCTTTTATCTCTACTCCTATAGCGTGTGCTAAATGTGTTTTTCCTAAACCAACTCCACCATAAATTAATAACGGATTAAATGAAGTTCCTCCTGGTTTATTAGCCACTGCCATACCAGCAGATCGTGCTAATCGGTTAGCATCACCTTCTACAAAATTATTAAAATTGTAATTAGGGTTTAGTTGAGATTCTATTTTAACCTTTTGTAACCCAGGAATAATAAAAGGATTTTTTAATTCTCTTTTAGATTCTAAAGGAACAGTTACTTTTTGAGGTTTTAATGGGTTACGATTTGAACTTGGTATTTTTACAGTTTGCGGATTATTACTACTATACGTGTTTTCCATACGTACATCGTAAATTAATTTCGCGTCGCTTCCTAATTGTCTTACTAAAGCTACTCTTAATAATTTAATATAATGCTCTTCTAACCATTCGTAAAAAAATTTACTAGGCACTTGAATCGTAAGAGCTTCCCCCGCCAATTTTGTTGGCTTAATAGGCTCAAACCAAGTTTTATATGCTTGGGGCTTAATGTTGTCTTTTATAAAAGACAAGCATTCGTTCCAAACTGAATCAGCAGTTTTAGTCATTTGGGTTAAAGACAATTTTAGTTGTTAATTTTTATTCGTTTTGTGGGGGTAACAGTTATAGCTGTTTGAGCGAACAAAAATGTGAATAAAATTCAGTATAAAAAAATCAATCTCCTATTGATTCTTAATTATTTTTTACGTAACGTTAATGCAATTTAAAAACAAAATATAATTTGTTAAAAAACAAAAAAATAATCCGCATTAGATATTCAGAGACTGACCAAATGGGTGTGGTATATCATGGTAATTACGCACAGTATTTTGAAATTGGTCGTACAGAGTTACTTCGTTCTACTGGTGTTACATACAAATATATGGAAAAAACTGGCGTAATGCTACCCGTTATTTCATTATCATGTAATTTTAAAAAACCAGCCTTATATGACGATGAAATTACAATTACAACTGTTATAAAAAAAACACCGTCAGTCAGGATAGAGTTTGATTATGAAATTACCAATCAAAACAATGAGTTAATTTGCACAGGTAACACTATTTTAGCTTTTGTTAACATGGTTACAAAAAAACCAATACGTTGCCCTAAATATATTTTAGAAAAACTAACTTTACCGAAACAATAAAAAAGCACAATGAAAATATACACTAAAACTGGTGACAAAGGAACGACAGCTCTTTTTGGCGGAACTAGGGTTCCTAAAAACCACTTGCGAATTGAAAGTTATGGTACTGTAGATGAATTAAATTCGTATATAGGTTTAATAAGAGACAAAAACACAGATGAATTATTAAGAAACTCACTTTCTAAAATTCAAAATGAATTATTTACACTTGGCGCAATGCTAGCTACCCCTCCAGAAAAAGAAACTTTAAAAAATGGTAAAGAGCGTTTAAATATAAATAAAATTACAGATGCTTCTATTCAGTTTTTAGAAGATCAGATGGATTTTATGAACTCGAGTTTACCGCAAATGACTCATTTTATATTACCTGGCGGGCACGAAACAGTGTCATTCTGTCACATAGCACGTTGTGTATGTCGTAGAGCAGAGCGCTTATCAGTAGCATTAAATGAGGAAGAAGAAATTAACAATGCAGTTTTAATGTATTTAAACCGACTTTCTGACTACCTTTTTGTACTGGCACGAAAATTGACCCAAGATTTAAACGCTGAGGAAGTTAAATGGATTCCCGAAAAACTATAACAAAGTTCTTTTTTTATTGATTTCACATTTTTTTAAAAAAAACTTGACTTTCTCCAAAAAAAAATTATTTTTGCGAGAATCTTACTAAAAAGACAAATAAATGTATTGGACACTTGAACTAGCATCATATTTAGCAGATGCACCTTGGCCTGCAACTAAAGACGAATTAATAGATTACGCTATTCGTACAGGAGCGCCTTTAGAAGTAGTTGAAAATTTACAAGATATTGAAGATGAAGGAGATTCATACGATTCGATAATTGAAATTTGGCCAGACTATCCGACTGAAGAAGATTATCTTTGGAACGAAGACGAATACTAAAAAATACAATCATAAAAAGTCTCTAAATAATTAAGAGACTTTTTTTTTGCTTACTTTTAAGCATATGACATAACTAAATAACAACCGCTTTTAACCCTAAGTTAAATAGCTATAAAACAATATTTTACAAATGAGCGTTTTAAATTCGATTCTAAAACTTTTTGTTGGTGACAAACAACAAAAAGACCTAAAATCTCTACAACCGATTGTTGAAAAAGTACGATCTTTTGAGAATTCACTGAGTAGTTTATCTAACGATGATTTACGAGCAAAAACAATCGAATTTAAATCGAAAATAAAAGAGGCTACAAAATCTTTTACTGAAACGATAGCAACATTAGAGGAAGAAGCTTTAACAGCAGACATTGATCGTCAGGAAGAAATATATACTGAAGTTGATAGATTAAAAGACGAATCTTACCAAACATCTGAAGCTGTTTTACTAGATATTATGGCAGAAGCGTTTGCTGTAGTTAAAGAAACTGCTAAGCGTTTTACAAATAATGATAAACTAGAGGTAGCAGCAACTGCTTTTGACAGAGAATTATCTGCCTCAAGAGAACATGTTACTTTAGATAACGATAAAGCTTACTGGGCAAACTCTTGGGATGCAGCAGGTAAAGAGGTTACCTGGGATATGATTCATTATGACGTACAGTTAATTGGTGGATCTGTTTTACACAATGGTAAAATTGCAGAAATGATGACTGGTGAAGGTAAAACACTAGTATCTACCCTTCCTGTTTTCTTAAACGCCTTAACAGGTAACGGTGTGCATGTAGTAACTGTAAATGATTACTTAGCAAAACGTGACCGTGCTTGGATGGCGCCAATTTTTGAATTTCATGGTTTAAGCACCGATTGTATCGACTTTCACCAACCAAATTCAGAAGAACGTAGAAAAGCCTATAATGCTGATATTACATACGGTACCAACAATGAGTTTGGTTTTGACTATTTACGTGATAATATGGCTAGCTCTAAAAGTGATTTAGTACAAAGAGCACCTAACTACGCTATTATTGATGAAGTAGATTCTGTTTTAATTGATGATGCTCGTACACCTTTAATTATTTCTGGTCCTGTACCACAAGGAGATCGTCATGAATTTAATGAATTAAAACCATTAGTAGCCGATTTAGTTTCACTACAAAATAAATATTTAGTTGGTGTTTTAGCTGAAGCTAAAGCATTGCTAAAAGAAGGGAATACTAAAGATGGTGGTTTCTTATTATTAAGGGTTTACCGTGGTCTTCCTAAAAACAAAGCATTAATTAAGTTTTTATCTCAAGAAGGAATCAAGCAAATTCTTCAAAAAACAGAAAACTTTTATATGCAAGACAATAATAAGTTGATGCCTGAGGTTGATACTGAATTATGGTTTACTGTTGAAGAAAAAAATAATCAAATTGATTTAACAGATAGAGGTATTGCTCATTTGTCAGAAAAAACAACAAACGATACTTTTTTCGTTTTACCGGATATCAGTGTTATTGTTGGTCAAATTGATAATAGCGACGATTCTCCTGAAGAAAAAGCAAATAAAAAAGAAGAATTATATCGCGATTTCAGTGTAAAAAGCGAACGTATACACACAATGAATCAACTTTTAAAAGCATATACTGTTTTTGAAAAAGATGTTGAATATGTTGTGATGGACAACAAAGTAATGATTGTTGATGAGCAAACCGGTCGTATTATGGACGGTCGTCGTTACTCTGACGGATTACACCAAGCATTAGAAGCTAAAGAAAATGTAAATATCGAAGATGCAACACAAACCTTTGCAACCGTTACTTTACAAAACTACTTTAGAATGTATCGCAAGTTATCTGGTATGACAGGTACCGCGATTACAGAAGCTGGTGAATTTTGGGAAATCTATAAATTAGATGTTGTTGAAATTCCAACAAACAGACCTATTCAAAGAGATGATAAAGAAGATTTAGTTTACAAAACTACGCGCGAAAAATACAACGCTGTTATTGAAGATGTTGTAGAGCTATCTAAAGCTGGGCGTCCAGTTCTTATCGGAACAACTTCTGTAGAAATATCAGAATTACTAGGTAGAATGTTACAAATGCGTAA
>CAXHZZ010000036.1:0-21343 GCA_964021635.1 uncultured Tenacibaculum sp. | reverse complement strand
GGTGGTCGCGGACAAGGACCACAATACGATGCTAGCAGAAAAGGATACTATTGGAACGATCATATTAGACCTGACGTAAATTCTTTTAACGATTTTAAATTCGATACTAAAAAAGCTAAAGAGTTAGTTAACTTAGGTTTTGGTACTGTAAATACACATTTAGAAGATGGTATTATGCAAGGTAATGGTGTGTTAGTAACCTTAAACACTGCTACTTCTGATGCCTATCGTGTTTTAAATAAGCAATCTGCTAATTACCTTTCTTTTAGTAAAAGTAATAAAACACGACAATCTTACCCAACCTCTCGTATGGGAGCCATGGCACTGTTAAGACAAACGTATTTAGATGCCGCTTGGTATGCTAAAGGAAATATAGAAAATACTGATTTAGCTTTACAAGCTTTAAATGACAAAAAAAACCTTCCTCAAATATTTAGAGCAGGCAATTATTTAGATGATTTACGTGCTGATAAAGTAGGTGACGAATTCGGAATTCAGTACACAATTGTGGGTGGTGGTAACGAATACGAACGTATCAATGCTATTAAAAACACCAACGCTACTTTTATTATTCCTATCAATTTTAGAAAAGCATACGATGTAAGTAATGCTTTTTTAGCAGATAAAATTGCATTAAGCGACATGCGTAAATGGAATCAAGAGCCTGCAAATCCTGCAGCACTTGCTAAAAATAATGTTCCTTTTGCATTAACTACTTATAAGTTAAAAAAAGCTACTGACTTTACAGCTAATTTACAAAAGGCTATAAAGTTTGGTTTAGACAAAACAACTGCCCTAGAAGCTTTAACTAGTATTCCTGCTAAAATTTTACAAAACAATAAAATCGGAAATTTAAATAAAGGTAGCCATGCTAACTTTTTAATTACTTCTGGTGATATTTTTGATAAAAACACAACGCTTTACGAAAACTGGGTGCAAGGAGATAAAAATGTAGTAAACGATATTACTATTAAAGATATTTCTGGTGAATATACTTTAGCTGTAAACGGAGAAACATATAAAATGTCTATCAGCGGAAAAGGAACTAAGCAAAAAGCTACTATAAAAAAGGATGCTAAAAAAATTAGTTCTAAGTTTTCATTTGTAGATAATTGGGTGAAGATTACTCTAAGAGATGGTGATAATTTTTCTCGTTTGTCAGGGTTTGTTGATAATAAAAACCTAAGCGGTACTGCGATTAATAATAGCGGAAACCAAACTAATTGGACAGCTACTTTCAACTCTAAAAAAGAAGCTAAGAAAGACGATAAGAAAAAAGAAAAAGAACCTTCTGTAGTTGCTGTTTCTTATCCGAATATAGGTTTTGGAAATTATACAAAACCACAACAAGAAACTATTTTAATTAAAAATGCAACAGTTTGGACTTCAGAAAACAACGAAGTTTTAACAAATACCGATGTATTAATTAAAGATGGTAAAATTTCTAAAATAGGAAAAAACATCTCTAATCGTGGTGCTAAAACTATCGATGGAACAGGTAAATTCTTAACTGCTGGTATTATTGATGAACATTCGCATATTGCAACTTCTGCAGTAAACGAATCTGGCCACAACTCTACTGCCGAAGTTACTATTGAAGATGTTGTAGATCCTGATGATATTAATATTTACAGAAACATTGCTGGTGGGGTTACTTCTATTCAGGTTTTACATGGTTCTGCAAATCCAATTGGTGGTCGCTCTGCAATTATAAAATTAAAATGGGGAGAAGAAGCTGATGGATTAATCTATAAAAACACACCTAAATTCATCAAATTTGCTTTAGGTGAAAATGTAAAACAATCTAACTGGGGAGATTCTCAAACAGTTCGTTTTCCACAAACACGTATGGGAGTTGAACAGGTTTATATCGATTATTTTCAAAGAGCTAAAGAATACGATACTAAAAAGAAAAACGGACAACCATATCGTAAAGATATTGAATTAGAAACATTAGCTGAAATTATTAATAAAGAACGTTTTATTTCATGTCACTCTTACGTGCAGTCAGAAATTAACATGTTAATGAAAGTTGCTGAAAAATTTAATTTCAACATCAACACTTTTACACATATTTTAGAAGGTTATAAAGTTGCTGATAAAATGAAAGAGCACGGTGCCGGTGGTTCTACATTTGCAGATTGGTGGGCGTATAAATACGAAGTTAACGATGCAATTCCTTACAATGCTGCAATTATGCACAACCAAGGAATTACAGTTGCTATTAATTCTGATGATGCCGAAATGTCTCGTCGTTTAAATCAAGAAGCTGCAAAATTAATTAAGTATGGTGGTTTATCTGAACAAGAAGCTTGGGCTACAGTTACCATAAATCCTGCAAAATTATTACACTTAAACGACCGCACAGGTAGTATTAAAGTTGGTAAAGATGCCGATGTTGTTTTATGGAGTGGTAATCCGTTATCAATTTATTCTAAAGCAGAAAATACCATTATTGATGGTACGCTATATTTTGATATCAAAAAAGATAAAGAAAAACGTACCAATATAAAAAAGGAGCGTTCGAAACTTATTAATATGATGCTAAAAGAAAAATTAAAAGGCGCTAAAACACAAGCTCCTGTTAAGAAATCTAAAAAATTATTTCACTGTGATACAGAATAAGAACTTAAAAATAATAAACATGAAATTTAAAATAATATATAGTTTAGTTTGTTTCTTATTCTTAGGGAATATGCTAGCACAACAAACACCTGCGCCCAAACAAACGCAAGATTATAGTATTGAAGGTGCCACCGCTCATTTAGGAAACGGGAAAGTGATTGAAAATTCATTAATCATGTTTTCTGATGGTAAAATTTCTTTCGTTGGTAGTGCAATGATGAAAATTGCTAGAAGAGGAACCGTAATTAATGCTAAAGGAAAACATGTGTATCCCGGGTTTATTGCAGCAAACACTTCTTTAGGTTTGGCAGAAATAGATGCCGTAAGAGCTACTAGAGATTTTGATGAAGTAGGTTCAATGCTACCTCATATTCGTAGTATTATTGCGTATAATACCGAAAGTAAAGTAATTGAATCTATGCGTCCGAACGGAGTTTTAATGGCGCAAATTACGCCACGTGGTGGTGTTATTTCAGGAACATCATCTGTAGTTCAGTTTGATGCTTGGAACTGGGAAGATGCTGCTTTAAAAACAGACAATGGTATTCATATGAACTGGCCAAGTAATTTTAGCAACGGTCGTTGGTGGTTAGGTGAAGAACCAGGATTAAAACCAAATAAAAATTACGCAAAAAATATTGCTCAAATAACGAGCTATATTAATGATGCAAAAGCCTATTTAGCAAGTGATAAAACTGCTAAGATTTTACCTTACGAAGCTTTACAAGGTGTTTTAAACGGATCTCAAAAAATGTTTGTGCACGTGAGTGGTGAAAAAGCGATTACAGATGCCGTTATTACATTAAAAAAGGTAGGAATTAAAAATATAGTAATTGTTCACGGACAAGAAGCTGAAAAGGTTGCTGATTTACTAAAAGAAAACAACATTCCGGTAATTTTAGAACGTGCACACCGCTTACCTAGCGCCGAAGATGAAGATTATGATTTACCTTATCGTACTGCTAAAATATTATCAGACGCTGGTATTTTAATTGGTTTAGGTATGGAAGGTGATATGGAACGTATGAGCGCTCGTAACATTCCGTTTTATGCAGGTACATACGCTGCTTACGGATTAGGAAAAGAAAAAGCGTTACAGTTAATTACTCAAAACAATGCTAAGATTTTAGGTATTGATGATAAAGTAGGAACTCTAGAAGTTGGCAAAGATGCTACGTTATTTATTTCTGAAGGTGATGCTTTAGATATGCGAACAAATATTTTAAATGAAACTTTTATACAAGGTCGAAAGATTAGCCTAGAATCACACCAAACAAAACTTTGGAAACGTTATTCTAATAAATATAAAAATCAATAATAAAAACTAGTATTGTAAGAAACGTCATTCCGAGCAACGTGAAGGATTCTTTAAGTTGTGAACTACTAATTTTAAGATTACTTCGAAATTAAAAATTTCTCGTAATGACGTTATATATTATATTAAATACTATCAAAAATACCCTTAATTGGGTATTTTTGTATTTATGAAACAAATTAGCAGCATACAGAATCCTTTTATTAAAGATTTATTAAAACTTCAAGATAAATCTCGAGAGCGAAAAAAGAAAGGATTGTTTTTAGTTGAAGGGCAGCGTGAAATATCTTTAGTTGTTGGCGGTGGTTATGAAATAGAAACTATTTTATTTGTTCCGAATATGTTATCTAACGAAAATTTAGACGAGCTCTTAAAACATACTACAAACTGTATAGAAATCACCAAAGAAATCTATCAAAAAATTGCCTATCGAGATACTACCGAAGGTGTGGTTGCTGTTGTTAAATCTAAAGCCTTTAATTTAAATGCAATTCAATTTAACACCACTACTCCACTTGTTTTAGTTTTAGAAGGCATTGAAAAACCTGGTAATATTGGTGCTATGTTACGTACTGCAGATGCTGCAAATGTTGATGCTGTTTTTATAGCAAACCCTAAAACCGATTTATATAACCCTAACATTGTACGCTCTAGTGTTGGTTGCCTTTTTACCAATCAGATTGGTATAGGAACATCCGAAGAAATTATTGATTTTTTACAACAGCATAAAATAAATATTTACAGTGCTACCCTTCAAAACTCTAACGAATATCATAAAAACGATTATACCAAACCAACTGCTTTAATTGTAGGAACCGAAGCAACCGGATTAACACAAATCTGGAGAGATAAAGCAACGCAAAACATCAATATACCAATGCAAGGTCAAATAGATTCGATGAACGTTTCTGTAGCCGCTGCCATTTTAACATTCGAAGCCAAAAGACAACGAGGGTTTTAATTTATCTGTATCTAATATAATTTTTTCTGTAAATTAGCTATTTAGTTAATTGAAATGATAGCTTAAAATTACTTCTTGTTTAATTAAAAATATTATTTGATGAAAAAAAAAGTAATTATTTATTATAATAAAATCCGTCAGCAACTATGGTTTAGACCGCTTTTATTCTGTTTATTTTCAGTTTTTGGAGCACTTTTAGCACATCAAATAGATGGTTTTGGAATTAGCAAACATGTTCCTAGTATAGATACAGACTCTATAAAAGGGCTTTTAGATACCATATCTTCTAGTATGTTGGTAATTTCTATATTTGCTGTAACATCTATGCTATCTGCATTTTCATCAGCAAGTAGCACAGCAACTCCAAGGTCTTTTAAAATTGTTGTTACAGATGACGTTTCTCAAAATGCATTATCTGTTTTTATCGGAGCATTTATATTTAGTATAGTTGCTACAATAGCTCTTGATAATGGGTATTATGAAAAAGCTGGTAGGTTTTTACTTTTTTTATTAACCTTAATATTGTTTACAGTTGTTATTTTAACATTTTTACGATGGGTAGATAAAATTTCAAGGTTAGGCCGTTTAGAGCACACAATACAACAAATAGAAACGGTAGCTTCTAAAGCTTTAGCAATTTATATTAAACACCCAAATCTAAAAGCTAATTCCATTAAAAAAAAATTTAATAAGGCTAATACTATATACGGAAACACAATAGGGTATATACAGCACATTAATATAGAAGTATTACAAGAATTGGCTGTAGAAAAAAAAATAAAAATTCAACTAAATTGTTTACCAGGTAAATTTATTAATAAAAACTTTGTTGTTGCTTATGTTAACGAAACTGATATAGAAATTAAAGAAATACAACAAAGTATTAATAATGCGATTCATGTAGGCCATAATAGATTGTATGAAGATGATCCTAGATTAGGGTTTACCTCTTTAACCGAAATTGCTAGCAGGGCTTTATCACCTGGAATAAATGATCCTGGTACAGCAATACAAATTATTGGTTGTCATGAGAGGCTCTTTTTTTTATGGCAAAAAAAAGCTCGAGAAGAAGAAAAACAAGAAGTTATATATAACCGTGTTGAAGTACCCCGAATAGCTATCGCTGATTTTTTTGATGATGCTTTTAGACCAATTGCAAGAGACGGTGCTAATAATATTGAGGTTATGCTAAGATTGCAAAAAACCTTTAAATCAATTGCAACGATTGATAATGGTAAATTCAAAAAAAATGCCTTAAAAAATTCTGAGGACGCATATAATAGAGCTGAGAAAGCTATTGAGTTTAATAATGATTTAATATTATTACGAAAAAAGTGTTTATTTTAAAATAAATCATCAATTAATATATTCCAAAATTACTATCTACACGAACCAATTTATTTTAGTAATTTCGATTTTCTAAATAGCGTTAATGAAAGTCTGTATAGCCGAGAAGCCAAGTGTAGCAAGAGAAATTGCTAATATATTAGGAGCCAATACCAAACGAGATGGTTATTTTGAAGGTAATGGTTATGCGGTTACCTATACTTTCGGACATTTATGCACGCTTTTAGAACCTAAAGACTACAAACCGCATTGGAAAAGTTGGGATTTAAACAACTTACCCATGCTTCCCGAACGGTTTAACACCAAAGTAACCAACGATGGAGGTATAAAAAAACAGTTTAATATCGTTAAATCGTTATTTGAAAGAGCTGATGTTGTTATAAACTGTGGGGATGCAGGTACAGAAGGAGAACTCATACAACGTTGGGTAATAAACCAAGCAAATTATAAAGGCGAGGTACAACGATTATGGATTTCTTCGCTAACCGAAGAAGCTATTAGAGAAGGTTTTAATAATTTAAAACCAGCCGAACAATATGATAATTTATATTACGCAGGTTTTTCGCGTGCCATTGGCGATTGGCTTTTAGGCTTAAATGCTACGCGATTATACACCGTTAAATTCGGTGGATACAAACAAGTATTGTCGGTTGGTAGAGTGCAAACTCCTACCCTAGCGATGTTGGTTAATCGTTTTAAAGAAATTCAACATTTTAAACCACAACCCTATTGGGAACTACAAACGTTGTATCGCGAAACACTTTTTAGTTACGAAGAAGGACGCTTTTTAAAGAAAGAAGAAGGTCAGGTTTTTGCTGATAAAGTAAAAGAAAGCGATTTCGAAATTACTTCGGTTACCAAAAAGAAAGGAAAAGAATACGCTCCTAAATTATTCGATTTAACAGGTTTACAAGTATATTGTAATAATAAATTCGGTTTTTCTGCGGATGAAACCTTAAAAATTGTACAAAAACTATACGAAATGAAAGTGGTTACCTATCCTAGGGTTGATACTACTTTTTTACCGAATGATATGTATCCGAAAGTAGCAGGTATTTTAAGTAAACTAACTGCTTATAGTCAGTTAACTCAACCTTTATTAGGACAAAAGATAAAGAAATCTAAAAAGGTTTTTGACGATAAAAAAGTTACCGATCACCACGCTATTATCCCTACCGGAATTCAGAATAATTTACAGTACAATCAACAACAAGTGTATGATATTATTACACGTCGTTTTATTGCTGTTTTTTATCCCGAAAGTGAGGTTGCAAATACTTCGGTAATTGGTGAAGTAGATAAAATAACCTTTAAAACAAGCGGAAAGGAAATTGTATCTAAAGGGTGGCGTGTTGTTTTCGAACACGGAAACGATACTAAAAAAACAGAAGCAAACACCTTGCCTGCCTTTGTAAAAGGTGAAAAAGGGCCTCATGAACCTAGTTTTTTAGAAAAAGAAACCAAGCCACCTCGTAATTACACTGAAGCAAGTTTACTACGAGCTATGGAAACTGCTGGTAAGCAGGTTGATGATGATGAAATGCGCGAACTGATGAAAGAAAATGGTATTGGCCGTCCGTCTACTCGTGCAAGTATTATAGAAACTTTATTTAGAAGAAAATATATTGAGCGTCAAAAAAAATTAGTGATTCCTACTCAAACAGGAATTGATTTAATTGATTTAATTGACAATGAATTACTAAAATCTGCTGAATTAACGGGGCGTTGGGAAAAACGCTTGAAAGAAATTGAACGTGGTGATTTTAATGCCGGAACTTTTATCAATAACATGAAAAAAATGGTAGATGAATTGGTTTATGAAGTTCGTTCTAGCACCAAAACAAAACGGTTGTCTTCAGAAAATGTAGCCCCAAAAGCAAAGCAAAAAAAATCAGCATCGAAGAAAAAAACAGTCGTTGGTAAAGAATGTCCTAAATGCAAAAAAGGCCAGTTATTAAAAGGAAGTTCAGCATACGGATGTTCCGCTTATAAAACTGGGTGTAATTTTAAATTGCCTTTTAGTTTTATGGATAAAAAAATCTCTGAAACGCAACTAATTCGTTTAGTTGATAAAGGATGTACCACTAATTTAAAAGGTTTTAAAAACGACAATGATAAACTTGAAGGTTTGGTTCGTTTTGATGCTAATTTCAACTTAAAACTAGAGCCAAAACAAGCGTTAGTTAAAGCGATTTCAAAAACATCTGAAGCTTCTGAAACAATTATTTGTCCGAAATGTAAAAAAGGTACTGTTTTAAAAGGAAAATCTGCTTACGGATGTTCTCATTACAAAAATGGTTGTGATTTTGTGTTTACGTTTGATAATATTAAAAAAGTAGCAAACGGACAAAAATTAACTAAAGAATTGGTTTTAAAAATTATTAGCTCTAATTAAATTAAGTGTCATTGCGAGTGAACAACGAACAAAATAATCTCTTTTCTCAATAGTAAGATTGCTTCGTGCCTCGCAATGACGAAATATAAAAAAACTAAATATGTTTCTTGACGTCATTACGAGTGAATAATGACCGAAGTAATCTAGTTACCTAAAAGAAGATTGCTTCATTTTATTAGCAATGACGTACACTTTTTATAAATACACGAAACGAGTTCAGCTTAACGTATTCAATTATTTATTAACCTCTTTATAATAGTGTTCTGTTAACTTTTCAGGATTTTTAATGGTGTTTTTAATCCATTCAAAATACAGTTCTTTCTTTTCTTTATCACTTAGTTGCCAATCGATATTTGTTTTCTTTAAACGAGAAGTTACCTCATTTAAAGTAATCGCAGCGGCAACCGATATATTTAAACTTTCGGTAAAACCAACCATCGGAATTTTTAAAAATCCGTCAGCTTCTTCTTTTATGTAGTCCGAAATTCCGTCTTTTTCGGCTCCAAAAACAAAAGCAGATTTTTTCGTAACATCAAAATCAGCCAATACACACGAATCGGTATGAGGTGTAGTACCAATTATTTGATATCCTTTCGCTCGTAAATCTTCTAAACAGGCTTTGGTATTATCGCCATCTTCTTTAAAGCGGTTAATATTTAACCATTTCTGACTTCCTTTTGCCACATGACGAGAAACTTTATTGGTAAACCTATTTTCAATCGCATACACATCTTGCACTCCAAAAATATCGCAACTTCTTACAACCGCACTTGCATTATGAGGTTGGTAAATATCTTCTAAAACAACCGCAAAATGACGCGTTCGCTCATTTAATACTCTCGTAAATGTTTCTTTTCTTTTATCAGTAATAAAACCTTCTAAATACGCAAATAATCCTTCGTTAATCATAGCACAAACATACTAAAATTTCATATTTTTAATGTGTAAAACTTTTATTGATGAAAAAAAGAGTCGTAATATTAACCGGTGCGGGAATTAGTGCCGAAAGCGGAATAAAAACTTTTAGAGATGCTGATGGTTTATGGGAAGGTCATGATATTTATGAAGTTGCAACACCAGAAGGTTTTCTTAAAAACCCTGAATTAGTTCTCGATTTTTACAATCAACGAAGAAGACAATTACTTGCTGTTTCACCTAATAAAGCACATTACAATCTTGTAAAATTAGAAGAAAATTACCATGTTGATATTATTACTCAGAATGTTGATGATTTACACGAACGAGCTGAAAGCACTAATGTTTTACATTTACATGGCGAATTGTTAAAAGCAAGAAGTACAGCTAATACAAGTTTAATTTATAATTGTACAACAGATATTTTTTTAGGTAATTTATGTGATAAAAAATCGCAATTAAGGCCGCATATAGTTTGGTTTGGCGAAGATGTACCAATGCTTGATAAAGCCATTGAAATTACTTTAAAAGCTGATATTTTAGTTATTATTGGCACGTCAATGCAAGTATATCCTGCCGCTAGTTTAATTGATTATATTTCTGACAAAACACCTATTTATTTTATAGACCCAAAACCTGTTGTAAACAAAAACGCCTTTAGTAATTTAACAATTATTAAAGACGTTGCTAGTTTAGGTACAGAAAAATTACTTACGATGTTAACTTGTTAAAATATTCAAATAACTCACCTTTAGAAATAGTACTTCCTTTTTCTATCAAATCGAAAACTTCAGCGTTTCTTTCTTGTTCGTATTTTTTGGTTCCTGTAAAAAACTCTATTTTTTCATCATTCGGATTTTTCATCAACCATTCAAAACCTTCTTGCTCTAATAAATTTATTTCTTTATCAATTTTAATAACAATACGATGAATTTCTTCTTCATCACATTTAAATAAATTTACCACTTTTGACGAAAAATGTTCTAAATGTGTTGTTTTAGTAAGTACATCGTCCCAAACAACATCGCTAAAAACATTCATTTCGTCTTCAGCTACTTTAGGTTTCTCTTCTTTTAACTCCTTCCATTCTTTGGCATCAATACTTTGAGAGGCTAAAAAACGAGCAAATTCTTCATGTAATCCTTCAAATTGTTCTTTGGTAAGTTGTCTATACTTCATGTGACAATTTTAATAATAAATTAGGGTCTGGACAATTATTTTTATAAAAGTCTAAAGTTTTTGTAGATGAAACTCCTGGATAATCGCCTTGGTTACCTTCCATATCAATTATTAGTTGAAAATGTAAATGAGGAGCATAGTCTCCATTTACTAAATTATCACCTAACACAGCTATTTTTTCACCTTGCGATACTTTATCTCCAACATTTAAGTTGTTAAGTGAACCTTCTGATAAATGTCCATAAAGTGAGTAAAAAACACAATCATCAACAGTGTGTTTTAAGATAATTGTTGGGCCATAATCACCGTGATTTGTATTATTTTTAAAGCTATGTATCTCACCATCTAAAACAGCTAAAACAGCTGTATTAGCATTACACCATAAATCGATACCTAAATGAATATTACGTTGATTTTCTTTAGATTGTTTATTAAAATATTCACTTCTATTATAAATATCTCTAGTTTCTAAATAGCCTCCAAAAGCAACTTCTTTATCGTTTTCTTTTAGATAATTATTAATATAAGTTTCCCATTCATCTGAAGAAGCAACATCAAAAGTTAAATCTTTATTTGAACTCGCTATTGAAATAGGAATGTATTTAGTAATTGGTATCTCTTTATCAATTACAAATAGTGGTTTTTCTGAAATGTTATTGAGTACTTTTATCATAATACAAAAATAAAGAACTCCAGATAAAATCTTGGAGTTCTTTTCTATTAATAGTAATGCAAATTTTAAGCGTTTTGCTTTTTAATTAAATTTAAAGCTGAGCCTTCATTATACCATTCTATTTGACCTTGATTGTAAGTATGGTTTGCTATAATTATATCTTTAGAGCCATCTGCATGAACAACTTCAATCGTTAAAGCTTTATTAGGTGCAAAATCTTTTAAATCAGTAAAATTAAAAGTATCATCTTCTTGAATTAAATCATAATCATTTTCATTTGCAAACGTTAAACCTAACATACCTTGTTTTTTAAGGTTTGTTTCATGAATACGTGCAAAAGATTTTACAATAACTGCTGCGACACCTAAATGACGTGGCTCCATAGCTGCATGCTCTCTTGACGAACCTTCACCATAATTATGATCACCAACAACAATTGTTGGCACTCCTGCTGCCTTATATTTACGAGCTATATCTGGTACACCTCCATATTCACCATCTAATTGGTTTTTAATAAAATTTGTTTTTTTACCAAAAGCATTTACCGCACCAATTAGACAATTGTTAGAAATATTATCTAAATGTCCTCTATAACGTAACCATGGTCCAGCCATAGAAATATGATCTGTTGTACACTTACCAAATGCTTTAATTAATAATTTTGCTCCATTAATGTTATTACCTAATGGAGTAAATGGTGTTAATAATTCTAAGCGTTCTGAATCTGGATTTACTTTAATTTCTACACCACTTCCATCTTCTTCAGGTGCTAAATAACCATCATCTTTTACCTCAAAACCTTTTGGTGGTAACTCCCAACCTGTAGGCTCATCTAACATTACTTCCTCTCCGTTTTTATTAACTAATTTATCAGTCATCGGATTAAAATCTAATCTACCAGCAATAGTTATTGCTGCTACCATTTCTGGAGAAGCTACAAAGGCGTGTGTATTAGGGTTTCCATCAGCTCTCTTAGCAAAGTTTCTGTTAAAAGAGTGTATTATTGAATTTTTAGGTGCATTTTTAGGATCATCATAACGAGCCCATTGCCCAATACATGGACCACATGCATTGGTAAAAATCTTAGCATCTAATTTTTCAAAAATCTCTAATATACCATCTCTATCAGCAGTGTATCTTACTTTTTCTGAACCTGGATTGATTCCAAAATCTGCTTTTATCCCTAGGCCTTTATCTATTGCTTGTTGCGCTATTGAAGAAGCTCTTGATAAATCTTCATAAGATGAGTTTGTACAAGAACCTATTAATCCCCATTCAATCTTTAATGGCCAGTCATTTTCATTTGCAATAGCAGTCATATCTGTACCTGCTTTTGTAGATAAATCTGGTGTAAAAGGACCGTTTAATAAAGGGCTTAATTCTGATAAATTGATTTCAATTACTTGATCAAAATACTGCTCAGGGTTGGCATATACTTCGTCATCACCTGTTAAATGTTCTTTTACTTTATTAGCCGCGTCTGCAACATCACTTCTATCAGTAGCACGTAAATAGCGTTCCATAGATTCATCGTAACCAAATGTAGAAGTTGTTGCACCTATTTCTGCACCCATATTACATATGGTACCTTTACCTGTACAAGACATATTTTTAGCTCCTTCACCAAAATACTCTACAATAGCCCCTGTTCCACCTTTAGCAGAAACGATACCTGCTACCTTTAAAATTACATCTTTAGGAGCTGTCCACCCAGATAATTTACCTGTTAACTTTACTCCTATTAGCTTTGGAAATTTTAACTCCCAAGGCATACCTGCCATAACATCTACTGCATCTGCACCGCCAACGCCAATAGCTACCATACCTAATCCTCCTGCATTTACTGTGTGAGAATCTGTTCCTATCATCATTCCTCCTGGAAAGGCATAATTTTCTAATACTACTTGATGAATAATACCTGCTCCTGGTTTCCAAAAACCTATTCCGTATTTATTAGATACAGATTCTAAAAAATTAAAAACTTCATTTGAGTTATTTAAAGCTGCTTGTAAATCTGAAGAAGCACCATTTTTAGCTTGAATTAAATGATCGCAGTGTACAGTTGTTGGTACTGCTACTTTTTTCTTACCTGCTTGCATAAATTGTAACAAAGCCATCTGTGCTGTTGCATCTTGACATGCAATTCTATCCGGAGCAAAATCAACATAGTCAACCCCTCTTTTAAAAGGTTTAGTTGCTTTTCCGTCCCATAAGTGGGTATATAAAATTTTTTCTGCAAGTGTAAGAGGTTTACCTGTAAGTTCTTTTGCGGCAGTAACTCGCTGCTCGAACTTTGCATATACCTCTTTAATCATATCAATATCAAAAGCCATATATATATATTTAAAATTATTGTTTTTATAAGAGCACTAATTTAAAGAAAAAAACACAATTTTACTAGTCAACTACCTATACATAACAATTATAAATACCTAAAAAGTATGTTTAAATATTAAAACTTTAATACGTAACATTATTACTAATTACATCTTAAAAAACAAAAACAGCCTAAGTTGAAACTTAAGCTGTTTTTATTTTTCTAATAAAATAAGTTTATCTTACCAATTGTTTTTGCGATGGTTTAAACTTTGTTAAAACAATACCATCTACTGCAGCTTCGTATTCTGCCATAGTTGGAGTTCTTCCTAAAATTGTAGATAAAACTACTACTGGAGTTGATGATAATAAAGATTCTCCTTTTTTCTCACCTGAATCTTTTACAACTCTCCCTTGAAATAAACGTGTTGATGTTGCCATAACTGTATCTCCAGGAGCTGCTTTTTCTTGGTTACCCATACATAAATTACAACCTGGACGCTCTAAATATAACATATTTTCATACTTAGTACGTGCCAATCCTTTTGGTGCATTATCATCAAATTCAAAACCTGAGTATTTTTGTAATACTTCCCAATCTCCTTCTGCTTTTAACTCATCAACAATATTGTATGTTGGAGGAGCAACTACTAAAGGTGCTTGAAATTCTACTTTACCATGTTGTGCTTCAATATTTTTTAACATTTGAGCTAAAATTTTCATATCGCCTTTATGGACCATACAAGATCCTACAAAACCTAAATCTACTTTTTTAGTTCCTCCATAAAATGATAATGGTCTAATGTTGTCATGCGTGTAACGTTTAGAAACATCTTCGTTATTTACATCTGGATCTGCAATCATTGGTTCAGCAATTTCATCTAGATCAATAATAACTTCTGCATGATAAACAGCATTAGCGTCTGGTCTTAAAGATGGTTTGATACCTGTTTTAAGCTCAACAATTCTATTTTCTGCTTTTTCAACAAGTCCTTTTAATACTTGCTTTGCATTGTCCATTCCTTTTTCAATCATGATTTGGATACGGCCTTTTGCAATTTCTAAAGATTCTATTAAAGTATCATCTTCTGAAATACAAATAGATGCTTTTGCTTTCATTTCAGCCGTCCAATCTGTAAATGTAAAAGCTTCATCAGCAGTTAATGTTCCGATATGAACTTCTATTACACGACCTTGGAATACGTTTTCACCACCAAATTGTTGTAACATTTGTTGTTGTGTTGCGTGAACCACATCACGGAAATCCATATAAGATTTCATTTGCCCTTTAAAAGTTACTTTAACTGACTCAGGAATTGGCATTGAAGCCTCACCTGTAGCTAATGCTAAGGCAACTGTTCCTGAATCTGCACCGAAAGCAACACCTTTAGACATACGTGTGTGAGAATCTCCACCAATAATAATGTCCCAGTCTCCTACTGTAATATCATTTAATACTTTATGAATAACATCTGTCATTGGGAAATACTTCCCTTTTGGATCACGACCGGTAATTAAACCAAAATCGTTCATAAAGCTCATTAACCTTGGTATGTTTGCTTTAGATTTATCATCCCAAACTGATGCGGTATGACATCCTGATTGGTATGCTCCATCTACAATTGGAGAGATAACTGTAGCAGCCATCATCTCTAATTCTTGAGAAGTCATTAAACCAGTAGTATCTTGAGAACCTACAATGTTTACTTCTGCACGAACGTAAGAACCTGCGTGTAATATAGCTCCTGAAGTTCCTACAGCATTTTTATTAAATATTTTTTCAACTGCTGTTAAACCTTGTCCTTCAATAGAAATTTCTTTTGAAGGTGCGTAAACTGGCACAACATCGATACCTAATGTTTTAGATGCAAATGTTTGAAGTTTTTTACCGAAAACGACAGCGTAAGAACCACCTGCTTTCATAAACTCCATTTTTTGTGGTGTAAATGCTGCAGAAATATCTTTTAACTCTGTATCTCCGTTATATAATTTTTTCTCTTTTGTGTTTATTGTAAGCACTGTTCCTGTTGCAACAGAATACTCTTCTTTTAAGATTGGTTCACCATCTTCATCTACAATTGTGTTACCGTCTGCATCTTTTTGTTTTACCCAGTTTTTAAGGTCTAAACCTATACCTCCAGTTACACCAACCGTTGTTAAGAAAATTGGAGCAATACCATTAGTACCAGCAATTACTGGAGCAATATTAATAAACGGTACATAAGGACTTGAAGAAATACCTGTCCATAAAGCAACGTTGTTAACACCTGACATTCTAGAAGATCCTACTCCCATAGTTCCTTTTTCTGCAATTAGCATTACACGTTTATCAGGATGCGCTTCTTTTAAAGCTAATAATTCGTTTTGCATGTCTTTGTTATGCTCAAACATACATTGACCATGCAACTCACGGTCTGATCTTGAATGTGCATCACCTCCTGGAGATAATAAATCTGTAGAAATATCACCAACCCCTGCAACGTATGTTACTACTTCAATTTCTTCTTCAATTTCTGGAAGTTTTGTGAAAAATTCTGCTTTTGCATAACTTTCTATTAGTTCTTTTGCAATAGGGTTTCCTAACTTAAAAGCCTCTTCTAAACGAGCAGTGTCTGCTTCATAAAGAAAAACTTGAGTTTTAAGAACTTCTGCAGCTTCTTTGGCTATTGCTGAATTACTACCTAAAGCTAGATCTAATAAAACCTTTACAGAAGGACCTCCTTTCATATGAGATAATTGCTCAAAGGCAAAACTTGGTGTAATTTCTTTTACAAGAGCCTCTTCTAAAATAATTTCTTTTAAGAATTGTGCTTTTACAACAGCCGCACTTGTAGTACCTGGTAAAACATTATAAATAAAGAAATTAAGAGAATCTTCTCTAAATTCATTTTCTAAATCTTTTATTTGCTCAATAATTTGACTTAGTAGTTCGGCTCCATCAATTGGTTTTGGATGCAGTTCTTGAATTTTTCTATCTTCTATCTCTTTTAAATATTCTTTATATATATTCATTTTAAAAATTTTTAAAATATTAAACACCAAATTACAATCATTTAATTGTATTATTCTCTTTTCGAGATTTTATACAAGCATTCTTTAATTATGAAAATATCAAAATTAAACTATGTAATTTTTACCGTGCAAAAGTACTGCTTTCAGTTCAATTTTAAAAGATAAACACCTAATCAGGACAACTACTGATTAAATCGTAATTTTAAAATAAAAAAAAAAGAAATCAATAATAAAGAAACTAAAATTAGTTAATATTTTATTATATCAACAATTGAAGAATATTAAAATATATGGAAAGTAAATTATTATTGTTATATAAAAATAAAAAAGCAGACCTATAAGCTGGATTCTGTTCCTTAAAAATAAGGCTCTTATCATTTCTCTAGTTTTACAATTACTCGTAAAATCAATCTGCCTACCCCTTAGAATCGCGCGAGTAGCGCTCAAGCTCTAATGTACATGACATTGCACCGCATAGAGTTTACCTGGTTTCACTACAGCATTACCTGTACATACTTTCTGCTGCACTTGTCCTCGGTTTACACCGGACGGACGTTATCCGCTATGCTACCCTTTGGTGTCCAGACTTTCCTACTTATACTAAATATAAGTCGATAAGATGGTCTGCTTCAATATTTTTATAAAATTTGCTATTTTCATAAAAAAACCCACTCAATAAATTGAGTGGGAAAATTGCTATGAAAAAGAAAAAGTGTTTAGAACGTCTTCTAAACGACTACAAATATACAACCGTTTAATAGATTAAAAAAACTTTTTTTAAAAAATTAACAAGTTTATGTATATAAATTAAAAAACCACTCGAAATTTGAGTGGTTTTTTAATTTTATAAAGAAAAATATAGGCTATGAAAACATATCTTTTACTTTATCAAAAAATGATTTATCTGATTTTTGAGGTCTTGGACTAAAATTTTCATCTGTTACCATTTTATCGAAAAAACTACGTTGTTCTTTTGTTAATTCTTGTGGAGTCCAAACGTTAATATGTATTAAGAAATCACCTGTACCATAACGCTCAATACTTGGTAATCCTTTTCCTTTTAATCTTAATATTTTACCTGATTGAGTTCCTGCATCAATCTTTATTTTAACTTTTCCGGTTACTGTTTCAACTTCTTTAGAAACTCCTAAAACTGCTTCAGAAAAATTAATATATAAATCGTAATGAATATTACTTCCTTCTCTCTTTAATGATTCGTGCTGAACTTCTTCAATTAAAACTAATAAATCTCCTGGAATAGAGTTTTTACCCGGAGCTTCATTTCCTTTTCCTCCTACTTTTAACTGAACTCCTTCTGTAACTCCTTCAGGAATGTTTATTGAAACAGTTTCTTCTTTAACAATTAAACCTTGCGCATCTGAACCACTTGGCTTGCTGTTAAGCATTTCTCCTGCTCCTTGGCATGTACCACAAGTAGTTGCTGTTTGCATTCTACCTAAAATAGTATTGGTTACTCGCATTTGCTGTCCACTACCATTACATGTTGTACATGTTTTATAAGTAACACCGTCTGCCTGAACTTTTCTACGAACTTTAACTTTCTTCTCTACTCCGTTAGCAATTTCTTCTAAAGTAAGTTTTACTCTAATTCGCATATTAGATCCTTTAACTCTGGCTTGTCGTTGCCCTCTGCCGCCGCCGAACCCGCCAAAGCCGCCTCCGCCACCACCGAAGATATCTCCGAATTGACTGAATATATCATCCATATTCATTCCGCCGCCACCAAAGCCGCCACCGCCACCTTGTGGTCCATCAAAAGCTGCATGACCATATTGGTCGTAACGTGCTTTCTTATTATCATCACTTAATACCTCATATGCCTCGGCACATAATTTAAATTTTTCTTCAGCAGTTTTATCATCTGGGTTTTTATCTGGATGATATTTTATCGCCATTTTACGATATCCTTTTTTTATTTCTGCTTGTGATGCCGATTTTGAAATACCTAATACTTCGTAGTAATCTTGTTTTGCCATTTTATTCTATTCTAGAATTGCTTGTTACATAAAAGCAATTTTTTAAAATTATTCATAATATATACAAAGCTATTGCTTTGATATTAATACTATTTTATGCTTGTGCTACCACCACTTTTGGGTGACGAATAATTTTATCTCCTAACTTATAACCTGTCTCTATACAGTCAATAATTTTTCCTTTTAAATCGTCTGAAGGTGCTGGTATTTGTGTAATTGCCTGGTGAACTTCTGCATCAAACACATCTCCTTGTTTTACTTCAATTGCAGTTAACCCCTTTTGTTCTAAGGTTTTTACCATTTTTTGATAAATTAACAATACACCTTTGCGTAACTCTTCTGCCTCTTTATCATCGTCTGCATGTGTCAAAGCACGCTCAAAATCATCTAAAATTGGCAGTAAAACTGTCATTACTTCCTTTCCTGCTGTTTTATAAAGCTCTACACGTTCTTTAGAAGTACGCTTTTTATAGTTTTCGAACTCAGCAAACAAACGTAAATGTTTGTCTTTTTCTGCTTGAAGTAACTCCTCTGTAGTTGGTTCTACCTTTTCTACAACCTCTTCATTTTCTTGTGTTTCCTCTAAAGGTGCTTTATCAATAGCATCTTTTAATTCGTCTTCTTTTGTATATTGATCTTTACTCATTGTAAATCGTTTCTTTAATTTCTTCAGCATAATTTTATCAATAATATTGCCAATAAAAAAATCGTGTCATCTTGACACGATTTTTATTTTAAGTTTATTGCCTTTGCTAATCTTCTATTCTTTCTATTTTAGCTCCGATAGATTTTAAACGTGCTTCAATATTTTCGTACCCTCTATCTATTTGCTCGATATTATTAATAATACTTGTTCCTTTTGCTGATAAAGCTGCTATTAATAAAGAGATACCTGCACGAATATCTGGCGAAGTCATTTTTGTTGCTTTTAACATCGATTTAAAATCATGACCAATTACAGTTGCTCTATGCGGATCACATAAAATTACTTTTGCGCCCATATCAATTAATTTATCAACAAAAAACAAACGACTTTCAAACATTTTTTGATGTATTAATACCGTTCCTTTTGCCTGTGTTGCAATAACTAATACAATACTTAATAAATCTGGTGTAAATCCTGGCCAAGGTGCGTCTGCTACTGTTAAAACAGATCCGTCAATATAATTTTGAATCTCATAACTATCCTGTGCTGGAATATAAATATCGTCTCCTTTTTTCTCTAATTTAATTCCTAGTTTACGAAATACACTTGGTATTTGTCCTAAGTTTTTCCAGCTAACATCTTTAATAGTTAATTCAGATCGTGTCATTGCTGCTACACCAATCCAACTACCAATTTCAATCATATCTGGTAATACCCTATGTTCACATCCATCTAAAGAAGTTACTCCTTCAATAGTTAATAAGTTAGAGCCAACACCTGTAATTTTAGCCCCCATAGAATTCAACATTTTAGATAATTGTTGAATGTAAGGTTCGCAAGCTGCATTGTATATTGTTGTAGTTCCTTTAGCTAATACTGCAGCCATAATAATATTGGCAGTTCCTGTTACCGAAGCTTCATCTAAAAGCATATCGGTACCAACCAATCCATCTTCAGCTTCAACGCCATAAAAATATTCTTCTTTATTGTAACGAAATTTAGCGCCTAAATTAATAAAACCTTCAAAATGAGTATCTAAACGACGACGCCCAATTTTATCACCTCCAGGTCGAGGAATATATCCCTTTCCGAAGCGTGCCAATAACGGACCAACTATCATTATTGATCCTCTTAATGAACTTCCGTCTCTTTTAAATTCAGCTGACTCTAAATACTTAAGATTTATATCATCTGCCTGAAAGCTATATGAATTTGCGTTTAATTTTTCTATTTTAACTCCTAATTCTCCTAAAATAAAAATTAACTTATTTACATCAATAATATCTGGAATATTGTTGATTATTACTTTTTTAGGAGTTAACAAAACTGCACATATAATTTGTAGTGCTTCATTTTTTGCTCCCTGAGGTGTTATTACTCCGCTAAGTTTGTGACCTCCTTCAATTTTAAATGATGCCATTTTTATTTTTTTCTGTGTTTGTTATTACTGTAATTCGATTTTCCTTTAGAAGTTTTTTTATGGTTTGTCTTACCTTGCTGGCTAGTACGTTTTCTTAACAAGTTTTTACTTTCTGTTAATTTTTCTGTTGTTTCTCTTAAATCGATTTTTTTATCTGATAAATTATATAAATGGTTAAAAATCACAACATCATCAACGGTATCTTTATTCCAATTTAAATAGCATTTTTTCATGTGATTAGCAATCGTAAAAACTAATGCTTCTCTTTTTTCGCCTTCTTCCCAAGTTAACGCTATATTTATCATAGTTTGAATATTGTTACCGTAATAACGGTATCTAGAAGCAGATTTTGGGTAATCCATTTTTTGTGGCTTCTCTGTCAATTCTTCTTTAGATGGAGTTTCGTAAGGTGAATCTGCATCTAATTTAAAATCAGCAATTATATGTAACTGATCCCAAAGTTTGTGCTTAAAATCTGGCACATCACGTAAATGAGGTTGTAAATTCCCCATTACATCTACAATTGCTTTTGCCATTGTATT
>CAXHZZ010000035.1:0-23015 GCA_964021635.1 uncultured Tenacibaculum sp. | reverse complement strand
TATGAGTAATATTTGTTAAAACGGTGTTTACACAAAGTGTTTCTGTACTAGAAGCAGCAGAAACTGTACAAGTACTGCTTTTAATCGTTATTATTAACTTAGCGTCACTATCTGTAAAAGTATCTGAAATCTTATAATCAAATTCTTCTGTAAGTTCATCTCCTAAAAGAAGAGCATCCACATCTGAATTTGTTTCATCAACATCATATGTATAACTACCATCAGGAAATATAGTTATCGTACCATAAGTACCAATAAACACTAAACCTCCTACAGGAACAGGATTCGTCTCTAATTCTATCACAGCAACCGTAGCTTCATCTTGCCAGTATACATCTGACACACCTGCTATTTGACCAAGTGCGTTTGCTGGTGTTACATTAGGACCATAACTATAGCTCAGTTTTAATTGATCTATTGGCTCTGTAAAAAAAATATTTATATTTCCTGTAGCTTCTGTTTCTGGTGCTGATCCTGTTCCATAAAAGGTAGGATTTCCTGTTGCAATGACATCTTCTGTTGTTACATAATTAAAAGGTGCTATAACAGTACCCGCTGCTGTTGTTCCTTCTATTTTTATTTGATCTTGCCAAACATCTCCTTGAGAATAGTCAATATCAGTTACTAAGAAACCCAAGTTAAAGACTGGCTTATCAAAATCGATAATCAAATCTGTAGCTGCTCCAAATGAATTTATATTAAAATAGAAATAACCTGTGTGTCCTCCATTTTGACCCGCCCTATAAACTCTTTGATTATTAGCACCTCCAGTGTTATCGGTATCTACACTAGTAAAAGTTAAAACTGTACCATCAATTGGTCTTATTTTACCATCTACAGTTTCACCAACTATAAAAGTTCCACCACCATCAAAAAAAGCATCCGTAGTAAACTCATCTTCCCAGATTAGCTGTGACAATCCTCTATCAATCGCATCAGCTCCATCAGGTCCATCATCTGTAATAACATTACCTACTACATCATTATTAGCTGCTACTACTGTATCTACAGTAATATCTTGCAAATTATCTTTAGCTACGGGTGGTTCTGTAACTCCATTAATATCTATAGAAAGTATACCGGTATCTGTAATCCCTAAATTATCAATTGCTGTATATGAAAAAATATCTTGTATTGTTTCTGTATCTTTTAAACCAGTTACCGTAGTATTTGTTTCATCAACATCATATTCATAACTACCGTCTGCCTGTATTGTTATACTACCATAAAGAGTTGTATAAGCAACGCCTACAGATGCTTGATATAAATTAATATCATCTACCGATAGCGGTGTGTTAGTTGTTGAATCATTAGTTAAGACATTACCAGAAATAGTTCCTGTATTATTAGCGGCTACCGAGTTTGTATCATCTATAACAGTTGGTAATGTTGTAAACACCCTAATTATTGTTTGTGCACTAGCTGTATCTCCTGCAGTATCAGTTATTGTAACATCCATGGTTCTTATACCATCTGTATAAGGATCCTCTAAATCACCATAAAAAAGCTGACCTAAAAAAGCACTAAAATCTGTATTGGATATGGGATTACCTGAGGTTTCTGTAATATTAAAGATAGTTGCAGAAACTTGCTGCACACTTATTACAGCCGCTCCTACATTGTATGTAAGCGTTTCGAATGGTGCATTAAAAAAATACAAATCAAATGGAGGCCTATTAATTGCCAACAATTCTCCATCGAGATTATCTATTACACCCGAAAAGGTTATAATAGCACTTGAAATACCTGCATCTGAAGTAACAAGGGGACCAACGGTAAGTGGGTATACATTAGTTGTAGTTGGCTGAACTTGAAAATCGTGATTATTACCAGAAGTATCGCTATTTAAATCTATAGTAGGTGCAGCAAACATTGCCGAAGTGCTACTTTTTAAAGAAGTGTTTACTGATGATGTATTTGGTATTAATTTCTCGAAATACCCTTCCCACCAATTAGTGCTCGTAACTTTAACATTACCAATAGGGTTACCATATGAAAACACGGTAACAAATAGAAACAGAAAGAACATAGAGACTACATTCTTCGGGGGGTAAATGTATTTTTTTTTCATAAAAAAAAATTTAAATTATATTAATTTTTTATAGTGATTTTATTAAACCTTACACTATAATATATACGACAAATAGCAATAAATGGTTTTAAAAAACCAAAAAAAACAACTACTAACCCTAATTATCTTTAAATTTTTAACAAGGTTATTAATAAATTAAAACACTTGAATAGATACATTAAATTTTAAAAACCTTAATTTATTTAATTTTGCTTTACTCCAACAACATCTTCTTTTTCAGAAAGTCCAACGTATATTGTACGATTTAAACAAACTTAATAAAAAAAAAGGACTTTTTATATTTTTTTTAACATTTTAAAAAAAGCCTTAAAATTAATATTTTAAGACCTTTTCTTCTAACCAAACTTAGTATAAAACTAACTACTACTATTTTAAAATCCTTATAAATATTACTGTAAGTACTTCTCCTTTTCTACAAGTTATAAAGGGGTTACAGGGATGCTTGCAGTAATCAGAGAAGTTATTTTACATAAAAGGAATCTTTTTATAAATTGACTTACACACTTATTAAGACACTAACTTTATTGATAAGTCACATTTAACCAAAAAAAAACTCAAAAAAAGTTTTTTTTGAGTTTTTTAATCTAAATAATTTCTTAATATTATTCGATGTTTAGGCAATGATTTATCGTAGTTATTTATTAATAATTCTAATATTTCAGGCGGATTAAAACCAATTTCTTTTTTTGATTTATATTTTGAGACATATAAATTATAAGTTTCTTTATTTTTTTCGAAAATCAAAAAATGATGTTCGTTTAATATTGAAAAACAAATTTCATTTCCTGAGAATGTTTCAGATTTATCTTTTAAAAAATCAGAAAACTCATAATATCTAAAAACATTTTCCATACTAAACAATCTCTGCTGACAAACCTAATTGCAATAACTTAGAACACATAGCTTCTAACTTTTTGTATTCTCCAGTTTTTACGGCACATTTACCCTTATAATGAACTAGAAATGAGCATTGTTCTGCTTGCTCTAAAGTATGATCACATACAGCTACTAAACTATCAATTACATGATCAAAAGTATTTACATCATCATTATGTAAAATAATTTCATGTTTTGTTGTTTCTTGAATTAAAACATCTAGTTCTTCTTGTATTTTCTCTATTGTACTCATCTATACTATTTTTGATATTGCAAAGCTACCCAATTATTTCTGTTAATTGTTTTATTTAATGTTAAACCGTACTTTGAAACCTCTGTATCTATAATAGCAATATCCTCTTTATAGAACCCGCTTAATAATAAAACACCATTTTCGTTTAAGCAACCTGTGTATATTTTCATATCGCTTAGCAAAATATTACGATTAATATTTGCAATGATTATATCGTAACTTTTATTTGTTAAAAGAGAAGAATCTCCTTCATAAACGTTAATATTTTTACATCCATTTCTTTGCACATTTTCTAACGAATTTTCGTAACACCAAGCATCAATATCAATTGCATCAATAGGCTTTGCTCCTTTCATTTCAGCAAAAATTGCTAAAATCCCAGTTCCGCATCCCATATCTAACACTTTTTTATTGGCTACATCTAAATTAATTAAATGTTGCACCATCATATGTGTTGTTTCATGATGCCCTGTACCAAAACTCATTTTTGGCTCTATAACAATATCGTACTTTAAATTAGGGTTTTCATGAAAAGGCGCTCTAATGCTTACCAATTCATCAACCTGAATTTGGTTAAAGTTTTTTTCCCACTCGGCGTTCCAATTTGTTTGTTCGATTTCGTTGTGCTTAAAATCGATTGAAAATGCGTCTGATTTTAAAATAAAAACGCCTTCTAATACATTTTCTTTCCAATCGTTTTTCTGAATGTATGCGGTAACTCCGTTTTCATTCTCTACAAAACTTTCAAAACCAATTTCACCTAACTCAGCTATTAAAATTTCTGTCGCAGGTTCTTTAGGTGATATTTCAAAAATATACTCTATATAAATATTATCCATTAAATTGATTTAATTATAGCTACAAAATCATCAGCTTTTAAAGCTGCTCCACCAATTAATCCTCCGTCAACATCTGGTTTAGAAAAAATTTCTTTAGCATTTGTTGGTTTTACACTTCCACCGTATAAAACTGAGATATTCTCAGCTACTTCACCACCATACTCATTCGCTATAGTTGTTCTAATAAAAGCGTGCATTTCTTGTGCTTGCTCTGGCGATGCTGTTTCTCCGGTTCCTATTGCCCAAACTGGTTCGTAAGCTAATATGATTTTAGAAAAATCGGCTTTTTTTAAGTGAAACAAACCTTCTTTTAATTGCTTTTCAACAACTTTAAAGTGATTTCCTGATTTTCGATCCTCTAAAACCTCTCCAAAACAAAAAATTGTTTCTAAATTATTTTCTAACGCTGTGGTTACTTTTTCAGCAAGAAGCGCATTTGTTTCTCCAAAATATTCTCTGCGCTCAGAATGACCAAGAATCACTAAACTTAACCCTAAAGAAGTTAACATATCTGCAGAAACCTCTCCTGTAAAAGCACCATTTTTTGATTGGTGCATGTTTTGAGCAGCTACTTCAATTTCAGTTTTTTTAGTTCTTTTAATTGCTGTATTCAAATTCACAAAACTAGGTGCAATAATTACTCGCGTATCATTACCTATTTGCTTTTTTGCTCCTTTTTTTATCTGCTTGATTAACGCCTTAGTTTCATCAAGATTATTATTCATTTTCCAGTTACCTGCAACTATCTTTTTTCTCAAAATTATTATATAATTTATGTTTATATTACTTACTTAATGCCGCTTTCATCCTCGGATCAATAGATTCAGCTACATGTGCTAAAGAGGTAATTCCTTTTTCATTTACAACCATATAACTTGGTACATCTTTTATACCTAAGCCTTTTGCATAGCCACCTTTAAGAGATGCTGGTAAAAAATAATGATCTCCTTCTATATTAAAATATCTTTCTTTTCCTATTTTCCATTGCTCAACTGTTTTATCTATTGATAAGAAAACAAAAACAACATCAGGATTTTCTGCTTTTAATTTTTTAATATCAGGTATTCCTGAAATACATTCTGCACACCAAGATGCACAAAGTTCAAACATTATTTTTTTACCTTTATGTTTTGCTAAAATTTCTTTAAACGTTATTGTTTGTTCATCTAGCGTTAAAAATTTCTCATTTAAAACATCCTGTGAAAAAGCAGCTGGTTTCTTTCCGTTGCATGATGCTAGTAATAAAAAAACGAATACATAAATAATTTTTTTCATGTTTTTTTAAAGTTTTAGTTAAATATAACGGCTAAAAATACGTTATTTTTTTAACTCTGTAAGAATCTCATTATCGGTAATCTCTGTTTTGTTAAAAACTGCTATTTTTCCTTCTTCGTCAATCACTAAATAACGAGGAATCCAACTTAGCGCTAAAAACTTCCCGAAACTACCTTCCCAACCAGATTTCATAAAATAATGCTGCCCTTTAAGCTCCAACCTTTTTACACCTTCTTTCCAAGAATCTAAATCTCTATCTAACGACAGGTATAAATATGCAACTTTACTATTTTCTTCTTGCTGTTTTTTAACATCTGGTAAATTTTCAAGGCAATCTTTACACCAAGAAGCCCAAACATCAATTACTATTTTTTTACCTTTATTTTTGGCTAAAATCTCTTTAAACTTTACTTCTTCATCATTTATAGACGTAAAAACATCATTTAATGCTTTTTCAGAAAACTCTGTAGGGTTTTCAACAGAACAGCTTACTAACAGCATTGTTATAAAAACGAATACGATACTTTTTTTCATATTATTTAATCTTATTTTTAATTCTATTAGACACTTTTGATGATTTAAAAAGTTTAATATCTCCTTTTTCATCAATAATCATAAACCTCGGAATTGTTTTTAAGTTTAAAAAAGCTCCTAGCTTTCCTTTTCCTTTCTTCGGAATATAGTAATGTTGTCCTTTTATATTTATATTTTTAAGTCCTCTTTTCCAGTCGAAATAAGAATGATCTACTGACAAAAAAACATATTTAATTGATGGATTCTCTTTTTGCAACGCAGAAACATTATCAAAACTATCTTGACTTACCGGACAGTACGTTGCAAAAACTTGCACAAACTGCTTCGTTCCTTTATTATTTGCTAAGATCTCTCGTAATGTTATAGAATCTCTTTCTGTTGTTACCAATTTCTCATCTAAAGCTTCTTTATTAAAAGACTTAGGTTGAAAAACAGCACAACTATGCAGCGTTAAAAGGACTATTAAAAATAAAAATATTCTCATTTTAGTTTAATTTAATTCGTGGATCTAACCAACTGTAAATAACATCAACAAATATATTTATCAATATAAATAATGTTGCAACGACTAATACACTTCCCATAATTACAGGTAAATCTAACGTGTTTAGTGAGTTTACTATTTCTTTACCTAAGCCATTCCAGTTAAAAATATACTCCACAAAAACGGCTCCTGCTAACATCGATGCAAACCAACCAGAAATTGCAGTTACTACCGGGTTTAATGAATTTTTTAACGCGTGTTTACGAATTACCTGATACATCGTTAATCCTTTTGCTTTAGCGGTTCTTATATAATCTTGATTCATCGTTTCTAACAACGAGTTACGCATTAATTGTATTACTACCGCTAACGGACGAATACCTAATACGATTGCTGGCAACAACAAGTTTTTCCATTGAATACGCATTCCTTCTCCGAAATCATCAACTTCATACAAACTACCTGTCATTTCTAAACCCGTATATTCATGCAAAACAAATCCGAAAAACCAAGCAAATAAAATTGCCGAGAAAAAAGACGGAACACTCATACCTAATGTACTTATTACCGCTATAATTCGGTCGAAAAAAGTATCTTTATACAAGGCTGATAAAATTCCTAAAACGATTCCTAGCAGCAACGCTATTACAATAGCAAAAATTGCTAAAACTGCGGTGTTCGGTAATGTTTCTGCAATTACTTCAGATACATTCTTTCCGTTTTTTTGAAATGATTGTCGTAAATATGGATATTTAATCACCAGATTCACTTTACTTATCGTAAATAATTTTTGAGCAGTATATTTTCCTTCGGATAAAAAAGTATAATCGTCAGTGTTATTGCTATGTAACGATAGCGGCGAAACATCATTTAAATAATACAAATACTGTGTAAATATAGGTTTATCAAAACCATACTTTTGTCGTATATTCTGTAGCTGTTCAGTGTCTTCTCGCTGGTCTAACATCATTCTTGCCGGATCGCCTGGCAACACATTAAACAAAAAGAAAATAACTGTAACGACTCCAAATAAAGTTAAGAATCCGTAAAAAATTTTATTAATTATATATTGAAACATCTATAACAAAGATAAAAGAAAGTGTTAAAAAAGTGTACTTTTGTATAACTTTTACAACAACACATGACTACACAACAATTAGTTAACGAAATTAAAAGAAAAAAATCGTTTTTATGCATCGGTCTAGATGTCGATTTAACCAAAATACCACCACATTTATTACAAGAAGAAGATCCTATTTTTGCCTTTAACAAAGCAATTATTGATGCAACTCATCATTTGTGCGTTGCCTACAAACCGAACACTGCTTTTTATGAAGCTTACGGAATTAAAGGTTGGAAATCTTTAGAAAAAACAATAAAATACTTAAACGAAAAGCATCCTGAAATTTTTACCATTGCGGATGCAAAACGTGGTGATATTGGCAATACCTCAACGATGTATGCAAAAGCTTTTTTTGAAGATTTAGCATTCGATTCAGTTACCGTAGCACCTTATATGGGAAAAGATTCTGTAGAGCCTTTTTTAGCTTTTAAAGATAAACACACCATTATGTTGGCACTAACATCTAACCAAGGTGCCTTCGATTTTCAGACGCTAAGCGTTAATAACAATGAATTATATAAAGAAGTTTTAAAGGTATCAAAAAACTGGAAAAACTCAGAAAATTTAATGTATGTTGTTGGTGCTACCAAAGCCGAATACTTTAAAGAAATTAGAAAAATTGTTCCTGATAGTTTTTTACTAGTTCCTGGTGTTGGTGCACAAGGCGGAAATCTACAAGATGTTTGTAAATACGGAATGAGCGAAAATATTGGCTTATTAATTAACTCATCTCGCGGAATTATTTACGCATCTAATAATGAAAACTTTGCTAGTGAAGCTGCAAAAAAAGCAACAGAACTACAACTACAAATGAGTGTTATCTTAAACTAAAAATATGGAGTTCAAAGACCAAATAAATAGAGTTTTTGAAGTAACAGAAACTCCAAAAAGAATAATTTCTTTAGTTCCTAGTCAAACAGAATTATTGGTTAATTTAGGTTTAGAAGAATTTATAGTAGGTGTTACAAAGTTTTGCGTTCACCCAACTCATTTAAGAAAAAGCAAAACAGTTGTTGGTGGTACAAAAACCATAAATATTGATAAAATTAAGGCTTTAAAACCTGATATTATTCTTTGTAATAAAGAAGAGAACACAAAAGAAATCGTAGAAGCTTGTGAGAAAATTGCTCCAACACATGTTTCTGATATCTATACCCTTGATGATTCTAAAGAGCTAATACTTCAATACGGAGAAATCCTTTCTTGTGAAACACAAGCAAATAGAATAACGGAAGAATTAGATGATAAACTGAATGATTTTCAATTATTTATCAAAACCAAAACAGTTAAAAAAGTAGCTTATTTTATTTGGAGAAAACCATGGTTGGTTGCAGGAAACAATACTTTTATCAACCATCTTTTAGCCTTAAACAAGTTTCATAATATTTATACCAATAAAGAGCGTTATCCAGAAATAAATTTACAAGAGCTTGTTAAGAATGGTGAACCTGATTTAATATTACTTTCATCTGAACCATATCCGTTTAAAGAGAAACACATTGAAGAGCTTAAAAAACACTGTAATAACGCTAAAATTATTTTAGTTGATGGCGAAATGTTTTCGTGGTATGGCAGTAGATTATTAAAGTCTTTTGATTATTTTAAAGAACTACAAAATATAACTTGATGTATCTTTATCTAAATATTTAACTCTATTTAATTTCTCTAACACTTGCATGGCTTTAAAAGCCGAACGATCGCTTTTGCATTCATCTTCATATTTATAATCATTAGCTCTTTCAAGCAATTTACGATACCTTTCTTCTAGGTGCTTCCTATATGTTTGTAGTTGATTAATTCTTGACATTTTAATTTAGTTATGCGGTTCTATAAATATACATAAATATTTGAATTACAAACACATAAAAAAAACATTACCCTTAAAAAAAGTGTTTTTCCTATTTCAATAAAAAAAGTCTCACAAATTTGTGAGACTTTTTTATTAGAGTTTTTTAAGATAAATAACTTACTAATCTTGTAATGCAAATACTTGGCGTAATAATGCTGTATTACGCAAACCTGTTTTTTCACGAATACCTTTTTCCTCTACTGCTATCATTGTAAAAACACCTTTTAAAGCCTCTCCAGTAACATAATCTGTTAAATCTGGATTTACTTTTTTTACAAACGGAATACTATTGTATTTATTTATCAAGTTCGACCAAATTTTATCTGCTCCTACTTTTGCAAAAGAATTTTTTATAACCGGATTAAATTGATTGTATAAAGCTGTATTTGTTTTTCCTTTTAAATACGTTGTTGCTGCGTTTTGCTCACCTAATAAGATGTTTTTAGCATCGTTAAAACTTATTTCTTTAACTGCGTTTACAAAAATTGGCGTTGCTGTTTTAACGGCATCTTCTGCTGTTCTGTTAATTGCTTTTAAACCTTCATCAGCTAAATTACTTAAGCCAATTTTGCGTAATCCTTTATCTACCGCTTGTAATTCTTTTGGTAAAAGAATTTTTACTAGTTTATTTCTATAAAAACCGTCTTTTGCTGTTAGTTTAGAAACCTGATTTTCAATTCCGTTATCTAATGCCTGGCGTAAACCGTTTCCTATTTGTTGCTGTGACAACGCACCTCCTCCTTGTGGTAATTGGTTTACAACTTTCTGTAATTCTGCACATCCTGTAAGTAAAACAACAAATGCTAATGCTATAATTTTTTTCATGTTTGCTTGATTTAATATACCTTTTAGAAACAATTAAGCTGTAATTGTCACATTATTTAATGTTTTATTGAAAGCTATCTGTTTTTTTATCATAACCATATGGGCAATGTTTACAACCACTTTTACAACAGTAACCACGCCTTAAGTGATAGGTTTCTTTAAAAACCCTATATCCGTCTTCGTTAATATAATACTCTTCTGGAGTTGCCCTTAAAATTTCATTTCTCATAGTACAAATATCAAAAAAAGATACATTAAATCAGCATTTATTAACTGTTGATTTAATGTATCTCTTTATTTTTTATGGAAAAATTATTTATTTCCTTCCTTTTTCTGGCGGATATTTAGCCATTATTTCTTTCACAAATTCTTTAATGCGAGCTTCTCTTTTTTCAACATTGCTCATTTTTAACGCTCCCGTACCAACTCCTTGCCAAACTAGCTCTTTCTTTTTAGCATCTAGAATATCTAAAAACAAAGTTCCTTCTGTATATTGATTAACGTTTAAACGATTAGCACCATTCCACATCCAAGGATTCCAACCCCAACCATAACCAAAGCCCCTACCGAAATTATTATCGTTAATATTTATACGCTCTCTAGATTTGGTAAATAAACTCACTAGAACATCTGGAGTAGCGGATTTTTTCATTCCTTTTGCCATTAATTCTGATTCAACAGCGCGCATGATTCGTTTTTTATCTAAATCTGAAATAGCAGCTTTATCAATTCCTTTTTTATAAAAAGCAAAAGTTTTATATTGATTTAAATCTACTTTCGTATCATAATCTGTTGTTACTTTAACAGAACTACATGACGCAATAATTAAAGCGATGATTGGCAAAAAAAGTAATTTTGATATCTTCATTTTCTTAGGATTTATAAATTATCTAACAATGCATCATCTACTAAATTAGGAAGAGTAACCTGCAAATCTTTTTTAGCTTTCATTGCTCGTTTTATAGCAAAAACAGCTTCTTCGTTTCTTGCCCAACTTCTTCTTGCTATTCCGTTATTAACATCCCAGAAAAGCATTGATTTTAAGCGTCTTGATGCACTCTTAGAACCATCAAGAAGCATGCCAAATCCTCCGTTGATAACTTCACCCCAACCTACACCACCACCATTATGAATCGAAACCCAAGTAGCGCCTCTAAAGCTATCGCCAATTACGTTTTGAATTGCCATATCAGCCGTGTAACGAGAACCATCGTAAATATTAGAGGTTTCCCTATAAGGTGAATCGGTACCCGAAACATCATGATGATCACGCCCTAACACTACGTTTCCTATTTGACCTTTTTTAATAGCCTTGTTAAAGGCTTCAGCAATTTTTGTGCGTCCTTCTGCATCAGCATATAAAATACGTGCTTGCGAACCCACAACTAATTTATTCTGTTGCGCTCCTTTAATCCACTGAATATTATCAGCCATTTGTTGCTGAATTTCAATAGGTGAATTCTTTTTAATTTTTTCTAAAACTTTACAAGCAATCGCATCTGTTTTTGCTAAATCTTCTGGATTACCACTTGCACACACCCAACGGAATGGTCCGAAACCATAATCGAAACACATTGGTCCCATAATATCTTGTACATAACTAGGGTACGCAAAAGCTTCACTACCAGATTTCGACTCAATTGCCTTACAAAAATTACCTTTCGCATCTAAATGCACTTTAGCTCCTGCTCTACTTGCTTCTAATAAAAAAGCATTTCCGTAATCAAAAAAGTAGGTTCCTTTTGCAGTGTGTTTGTTAATTACTTTTGCATGACGACACAATGTTCCTTGTACTTTCTCTTTAAACAGTTCTGGCTCATTTGCCATCATTTTATTTGCATCTTCAAAAGAAATATCCGCAGGATAATAACCTCCTGCCCAAGGATTGTGTAACGATGTTTGATCTGAACCTAAATCTACATGAACATTCGCTTCATCAAACTTTTCCCAAACATCAACTATATTACCTAAATAGGCAATTGATACTGTTTCTTGATTTTCTTTTGCCGATTGTACTCTGGCAACCAATGCATCTAAATCTGTTATTTTTTCATCAATCCATCCTTGTTTTAAACGGATTTCTGTAATCTTTGCATTCACCTCAGCACACACCGTAATACAACCTGCAATAGTTCCCGCTTTTGGTTGCGCTCCACTCATTCCGCCTAAACCAGCTGTTAAAAATAAGTTCCCTTTTGGTGTTTTATTTATTTTACGAAAAGCATTTAATACTGTAATTGTAGTTCCATGTACAATTCCTTGTGGCCCGATATACATGTAACTACCTGCCGTCATTTGCCCGTATTGGGTAACACCTAACGCATTATATTTTTCTAAATCATCTGGTTTCGAGTAATTCGGAATCATCATTCCGTTTGTAACCACCACTCTTGGTGCATCTTTATGTGATGGAAATAAACCCATCGGATGTCCTGAATACATAGTTAACGTTTGTTTATCTGTCATTTTAGACAAATATTGCATGGTTAATAAATACTGTGCCCAGTTAGAAAAAACAGCTCCATTACCACCATAAGTTATCAATTCATGTGGATGTTGCGCCACCGCATAATCTAAATTATTCTGAATCATTAACATGATTGCTTTTGCCTGCGAGCATTTACCTGGATAATCGTTTATATTTCTTGCATGCATTTTATAGGTAGGTCGAAAGCGATACATATAAATCCTACCATAATCTTCTAATTCCTTAGCAAATTCAGGCAGTAAAACTTCGTGGTGTTTTTTATCAAAATATCGCAAAGCATTTTTTAGCGCTAATTTTTTTTCTTCATCAGTTAAAATATCTTTACGTTTTGGCGCCCTGTTTATTGAAGAATCATAAATTGGCATTTCTGGTAATTCATTCGGAATACCTTGTTTGATTTGTTTTTTAAATGACATCATAATTTCTTTTTTAACGAACTGTGAATTCCTGATTTTTGACCATATTTATCAATGTATGAATATCATCTTTAAGCACACGATCTTCTTCTAACTTAGCTACTCTTTTTCTAAGAATTTTAAAATTTTCTTCAATAATATATGAAAATGTATTTGGTCGTCTAAAATCCATCGCTTGTGCAGCATACATTAATTCGATTGCTAATATTTTATCAATATTTCCTAATATCTGATTGAATTTTCGCCCAGAAATACTTCCCATAGAAACATGATCTTCTTGCCCTAATGAGGTTGGCACACTATCTGCCGAAGGCGGAAAACATAAGGACTTATTTTCGGTAACCAAAGCTGCGGTAGTGTATTGCGGAATCATGAATCCTGAATTTAAACCACCTGCTGCCGTTAATAATCTTGGTAAACCGTATTTTCCTTCCAATAACAAATAACAACGTCTGTCAGCAATATTTCCTAATTCTGATGCTGCTATAGATGCATAATCTAAAGCCATTGCTAGGGGTTGCCCATGAAAATTACCTCCAGATATTGCTTCTGTTTCACTTAAAACAATTGGGTTATCGGTAACAGAATTCATTTCTATTTCTGCTAGTTCGTTTAAATGTTCATACGCATTTCTTGAGGCTCCATGAACTTGAGGCATACAACGAATTGAATACGGATCTTGAACGCGTGCGCATTTAAAATGATTTTGTAAATTTTGAGAACCTTTTAATAACATTCGCATACGTTCGGCGACCTTTAAATTACCTTTAAATGGACGAATTTTATGTAACTCATCTTTAAAAGGCGATGCACTTCCTTGAAACCCCTCTAAACTCATCGCGCCAGCAACATCTGCTAAATCTAATATATACTCCATTTTTTTTAATCCCAAAATGGCATGTGCTAAAATAAATTGCGTTCCGTTAATTAATCCTAAACCTTCTTTAGCCATTAAGGTTAACGGTGCTAAATTGTGCTTTTTTAAAATTTCTTTTGAGCTGATAACTTCATCCTCTTGCCAAAATTCACCCTCACCTAACAATGGTAAAAATAAATGTGACAAAGGAGCTAAATCTCCCGAAGCTCCAACCGATCCTTGCTCTGGCACAATTGGTAACAAATCGTTTTCTATAAAATAAATAATACGCTCTATTAACTCTAATCTAACGCCCGAAAAACCTTGGCAAAGTGCATGCACTTTACAAATCATCATAATTTTAGATAATTTTTTATCAATAGGCTTCCCTACCCCAACAGCATGTGTGATTAATAAATTCTCTTGCAACTTACTAGTTTCTGCAGGCGTTATTTGCACATCACATAACGGACCAAAACCCGTATTAATTCCGTAAACAGCATCTTTTGAGTTTGCCATTACTTCTACCTTTCTTCTACATTCATTTACTGCCTTAGTTGTAGCGCTCGTAATCACTGCTTTTAAAGTACCTTCTGCAATTGCAATTACTTTATTTACAGTTAATTTATCTATTCCGTATTTAAACATCGGTTTCTATTATCTTTTTAACAAAGTTATTTTTATTTTTGATAATCAATAAGACTTAAATAATCATCAATTAATAACTATGAGTAATCAAATTGAATTAAGACATCTCCGTTATTTTTTAGCTGTTGCTGAAGATTTGCATTTTCGAAAAGCCGCTGAACGCCTTTTTATTTCTCAACCAGGTTTAAGCAGACAGATAAAACAAATGGAAGAAGATTTAGAAATTCAATTATTTGTACGTCATAATCGTAAGGTAGCATTAACCGAAGCAGGTATATATCTTAAAACCGAAATTACTCAGAGTTTAAACAACCTCAGCCATATTTTTGAGAATGCCAAACTTTTACAAGACGGAAAGGATGGGCATTTAAACTTTGGCTATGTTGGTTCTGCAATGCAGAACATTATTCCTAATTTATTAGTTGAGTTTAAAAAAGAATACCCCAACGTTCAGTTCGGACTAAAGGAAATGGACAATAAAAAACAGATAGATAACTTGCTTTCTAATGATATTGATATAGGTTTTGTAAGGCTAGATCGTGTACCAAGAGGACTTGCTATAAAACCTATTTTAGAAGAATATTTTTGTTTAGTTTTACCTAAAAACCATCCTGTAAATGAAAATAATTTTAAAGGATTGTATCAATTAAAAAATGAATCTTTTATTCTTTTTGATCCTTCATACAGTTCTTCTTATTATGAAAAGGTAATGCAAATTTTCGATGATAGTGATTTTACACCCATTGTTACACACAATACAATTCATGCTGCATCTATTTATAAACTAGTAGAAAACAATTTTGGCTTATCAATTATTCCAAAATCCTTACAACACGGCTATGACATGAATGTAAAATTTATTGAACTCAAAAACATACCACAACGCACCACTTTATCAGTAGTTTGGGATAAAAACAATAAAAATCCGGTTTTAAAATCACTTCTAAATAATATTACTAAATAAGTGATTAAGTTATAAATGAGTATTTTTACCTATAAATTATTCATAATTACTTATGATTTTTGTTTCTAAACGCATTGTTCCTAAAGGGTTTGTTGGAGTAACCTTATATCCTTTTATCTTTTTAAAAAGAAAAGATTTAAAGTATAATGCCGAACTTGTAAATCACGAAAAAATACATTTAGAGCAACAACGAGAACTTCTTGTCATCTTCTTTTTTCTATTCTATTTTATAGAATGGTTTATTAAAGTTTTAGTATATAGAGACAGATTTAAAGCCTATAAAAACTTAAGTTTTGAGCGCGAAGCTTATTTAAACGAAAATAATTTATACTACATCGAAAAAAGAAAGTTTTGGGCTTTTCTTAACTATTTATAATCCATAAACAATTCTTATATCTTTTAAGAAATTCGTAAATTGCACAACCAATTTTTTATAAAATTTACGAATGGAACAAATAGCACCCTATAAACCTATACATAAAGTACGAATTGTAACTGCTGCTGCATTATTTGATGGCCATGATGCTGCCATAAATATTATGCGCCGAATTATTCAATCAACCGGAGTTGAAGTAATTCACCTTGGACATGATAGAAGTGTTGAAGAAGTAGTTAATTGTGCTATTCAGGAAGATGCAAATGCCATTGCAATTACATCATACCAGGGCGGACACAATGAGTATTTTAAATACATGTATGATTTGCTAAAAGAAAAAGGAGCTGGACACATCAGAATTTTTGGTGGTGGTGGAGGTGTAATTCTTCCTGAAGAAATCAAAGAATTAATGGATTATGGAATTACACGCATCTATTCTCCTGATGATGGTCGTGAACTTGGTTTACAAGGAATGATTAATGACTTAGTAAAAACTTCTGATTTTGCAATTGGTGATGTTTTAAATGATGAAATTAATCATTTAGCTGCGAAAGAAATAGGAAGTATTGCGCGTATTATTTCTTCGGCAGAAAACTTTCCTGAAGTAGCTAAAGAAACTTTAGATGCTATTCACGAAAAAAATAAAAATTCTAAAACGCCAGTTCTAGGAATTACCGGAACAGGTGGAGCAGGAAAATCATCTTTAGTAGACGAATTAGTACGTCGTTTTTTAATCGATTTTCCAGAAAAAACAATTGGATTAATTTCTGTTGATCCATCAAAAAGAAAAACAGGAGGTGCTTTATTAGGAGACCGTATTCGTATGAATGCAATTAATAACGAACGAGTTTATATGCGTTCGCTTGCTACACGTCAATCTAATTTAGCTTTATCAAAATATGTAAACGAAGCTGTGCAAGTTTTAAAAGCTGCTGAGTTTGATTTAATTATTTTAGAAACTTCTGGTATCGGGCAATCTGATACTGAAATTATAGAACATTCTGATACATCGCTATATGTAATGACACCAGAATTTGGAGCAGCAACACAGTTAGAGAAAATCGACATGCTTGATTTTGCTGATTTGGTTGCTCTTAACAAATTTGATAAACGTGGTGCTTTAGATGCAATTCGTGATGTGAAAAAACAATACATGCGTAACAACAACCTTTGGGATGTTCATATGGATGATATGCCTGTTTTCGGAACCATTGCTTCTCAATTTAACGATCCAGGAATGAATACGCTTTATAAACGTATTATGGATAAATTGATTGAAAAAACTGGAGTTGATTTAAAATCGAAGATGGAAATTACCAAAGAAATGTCTGAAAAGATATTTGTAATTCCGCCAAGCAGAGTTCGTTATTTATCAGAAATATCAGAAAGCAATAGAGCCTATGATAAAAAAGTAGACAGTCAGGTTATTGTTGCTCAGAAATTATATGGAATTTATCAAACTATCGAATCTATTACAAATTCGAATGTTGCCATTTCTAAAATTGGATTGGATGCTGATGCAATTCTGAAACAAGTTAACAATGACGAGCAAGATTTTATTAAACTACTTTTAGCGCAATTCGACAAAGTAAAATTAAACCTCGATCCTCATAACTGGGAGATTATTTTAAATTGGGCTGATAAATTTAAAAAATATAAAGACCCTGTATACAGCTTTAAAGTAAGAGATAAGGTTATAAATATAGATACACACAGTGAAACTTTATCACATACACAAGTTCCGAAAGTAGCCTTACCAAAATACCAAGCTTGGGGAGATTTATTACGTTGGAATTTACAAGAAAATGTTCCGGGTGAATTTCCATATACCGCAGGATTGTATCCGTTTAAAAGAACGGGTGAAGATCCAACAAGAATGTTTGCTGGTGAGGGAGGACCAGAACGTACAAACAGACGTTTTCATTATGTAAGTTTAGGAATGCCAGCAAAGCGTTTATCGACTGCTTTCGATTCAGTTACTTTATACGGTAATGACCCAGGAGTAAGACCTGATATTTATGGTAAAATTGGTAATGCAGGAGTTTCTATATGTTGTTTAGATGATGCCAAGAAATTATTTTCTGGTTTCGAATTAACACATGCTTTAACATCTGTAAGTTTAACAATCAATGGGCCTGCACCAATGTTGCTAGGATTTTTCATGAATGCTGCTATCGATCAGAATTGTGAGAAATATATCAAAGAAAACAAGTTAGAAAAACAAGTTGAAGCGAAGTTTAAAGAAATTTACGATTCAAAAGATTTAGAAAGACCTGTTTATCAAGGTAAATTACCTGAAGGGAATGATGGTTTAGGATTGATGCTTTTAGGCTTAACAGGTGATATGATTTTACCTGCGGATGTATATGCAGAAATTAAAAAAACAACCTTAGCACAAGTTCGTGGTACGGTACAGGCCGATATTTTAAAAGAAGATCAGGCACAAAATACTTGTATTTTTTCTACAGAATTTGCCTTGCGTTTAATGGGAGATGTACAAGAATACTTTATTAAAGAACAGGTTCGTAATTTTTATTCAGTTTCTATTTCTGGGTATCATATTGCCGAAGCTGGTGCCAACCCAATTACACAATTAGCGTTGACATTATCAAACGGATTTACCTATGTTGAATACTACTTATCTCGTGGTATGGACATCAACAAATTCGGACCAAATTTATCGTTCTTTTTCTCTAACGGAATCGATGCGGAATATTCGGTAATTGGTCGTGTAGCTCGTAAAATTTGGGCAAAAGCCATGAAACATAAATATGGTGCAAATTCAAGAGCACAAATGTTAAAATATCATATTCAAACTTCTGGTCGTTCTTTACATGCACAAGAAATTGATTTTAACGATATCCGTACAACATTACAAGCTTTATATGCTATTAACGATAACTGTAATTCATTACACACCAATGCGTATGATGAAGCAATTACAACACCTACAGAAGAATCGGTACGTAGAGCAATGGCAATTCAGTTAATTATCAATAAAGAATTAGGGTTAACTAAAAATGAAAACCCAATTCAAGGTGCTTTTATTATTGAAGAACTTACCGATTTAGTAGAAGAAGCAGTGTTAACTGAATTTGATAGAATTACCGAACGTGGTGGTGTTTTAGGAGCCATGGAAACTATGTATCAGCGTAGTAAAATACAAGAAGAAAGCTTGTATTACGAGACTTTAAAACACACAGGAGAATTCCCAATTATTGGTGTAAATACTTTCTTAAGCTCTAAAGGTTCTCCAACAGTACAACCTGCAGAAGTTATCCGTGCAACGGAAGAAGAAAAGCAATATCAAATAAAAACAAAAAGCATTTTAAACAAAGCGAACGACGGAAAAGTGCAAGAGCAATTGGCAATTTTACAAGAAGCCGCGGTTCAGAATGAAAACCTATTTGATAAGTTAATGGAAGCTACCAAATTTTGTTCTTTAGGACAAATTACCGAAGCTTTATTTAAAGTTGGTGGACAGTATAGAAGAAATATGTAGAAGACAATACCTTCTGATAAATATTAAAACCTCACATTAATTTGCGAGGTTTTTTTATTGATTTTTTTAGACTCTTTTACCCCTATAACTTGTAATGTTTTAGATAAAAAAAAGACCAACCTAAAAAATAGATATATGACCCTTACAGATCAATTAAAAGAATATGCTGACAATAGCGCAAAGAACATGCCTGAAGAAGCAAAAAATATCATGCAAGCTGGTATTAAAAAACTAGAAGATACCGATATTATAAAAAATGCAACTAAAAAAGGTGATATTTTCCCCGACTTTGCTTTACCTAATGCGAAAGGTGAATTAATTTCTCTTGACGAACTTCTTAAAAAAGGACAAGTTGTACTTACTTTTTATAGAGGCGGTTGGTGCCCTTATTGTAACCTTGCTTTAAAAGCGTTACAAGATATAGTGCCCCAAATTAAAGATAAAAACGCAACACTAGTTGCTGTTACTCCTGAAACACCAGATAATACGCTTTCTGTAAAAGAAAAGAACGAACTAGATTTCGAAATTTTAACAAGTAGAAATAACGAGCTAGCTAGATTTTTAGGATTAACCTATAGCTTACCTGAAGAATTAGCTACTTTGTATAAAAAATTCGGTATAGACTTATTAGAAAGTCAAGGAAATGACGAGAATGAGTTGCCTATTGCTGCAACCTATATTATTGGAACCGACAAAAAAATAACCTATAGTTTTATTACTGAAGATTATAAATTAAGAGCAGAGCCTTCTGATATTTTAAAAGCGCTGTAAACTTATTGTTATAAATAAAAAATCAGCTCAAATATTTGAGCTGATTTTTTTCCTTTTACACGTTTAAAAGAATCTATTTTAATTCCTATTTATTTTCAATTTCTAAAGCAGTATGTTTACTTGCTTTTCTTCCTTTTAAAAAGAAGAGGATAAAAAATATCATTACAACTCCTAAGTAAATAGAGAATCCTCCTATTTTAGCACTTAAGGTTTCTACCAAATCTTTATAACTAGCTAAACTATATATTTCTAAAATACGCAGCGCAAAACCAACATTTAATAAATAAAAACCAATTTTAAAAAGTTTATTTGTTGCCATTGCAATTTCTATCTTTTGATGAAAAATATCTAGCATAAATATTTTACTATTTTTAAAAAGATGATATGATACAAACGTTGTTAATCCTATTGCTATTGGTAAATAAATAATGTAGGCGATTAATTCTAATGAAGTGTTCATAGTTATTGATTTTTAAAGTGTTTGTGAATTAAATAAACTGTATAAATATTAATAAAATGGAGCGAGGCAATTATAAGAATCATATAACTTAACCTCTTTGTTATTTCTAGTATTACTTCTTCTAAACTATTTATATGATTCATTGTATTTAAACTCCAAACGATTAAACCAATGTTTAATAAATAATAAGCTATTCTTAAAAGGTTGTTTATACCGTTTCCAAAATTGATTCTATCAGGAAAATAATTTAGAATATATGTATGTCCGTTTTTATAACAAGTCTCTCCTACCCAAAGAACAATTGTACTTGATAGTAATAGGTATATTATGTATGTGAATTGACTCATATTTATTTTTTTATCATTTCTAAAATATAAGTCCAATAAATTGATAAGACTACAGGTATGCCACATAATATGTAATAAATAATATGATTTTTATTGCCATTATATTCACCAACAAAAAGACAAGCACCAAAATAAAGTATAACTGCTATTCCATAAATCAATATTAATTTGCGTTCAAAATTGTTAATACTACCCGAATAAAATAAGGTAAACAAGAATGAAAACACTTGAAAAACTCCTATCACAAAGGCTAAAATAGCCGCTAAAGAGAGTAAATCGTTTTCTAAAATTGATAAAATTAAGAGTATTAAAAACGGAATCATTAAAACTCTATTAATCCATGTCATTATTGAGATACTTGTTTTCATAGTTTCAGAAATATTTGAAAGTTTTATTTTAAATTTTTTTACTTTTTTATCATTTTGGTAAAGCTTGATAATAACCAATGCTCATCAGCTTTAATTGTTTTATCAAGAATAGTATTAACTGTATTTGTTACAGTAGCTAAATCTTTCATTACTTTTTTAAACTCCATCGCTTCATCAGAATTATCATTTAGATCGTTTTGTAACTCATCTAAAACTTTTAAAACGGGTTCAATCTCTCTTTTCTTGCGTTCTTTGGTAACTTGCTTAAATAATTCCCAAATATCTTTATCAGCAACAAAAAACTCTTTGCGTTCACCTATTACAAACTCTTTGCTTACAATTCCCCAATCAATTAATGCTCTTACATTCATATTTACGTTTCCTCTAGATATTTTTAGAGTTTCCATAATAGCATCTGCAGACATTGGTTTGGTTGACACCAACAATAAGGCGTGTACTTGTGCCATTGTCTTATTAATTCCCCAACTTGTAGCTAAACTTCCCCAAGTATGAATGTATTTTAATTTTGCGTCATCTAAATTCATAGGGCAAATATATAATTAATTATCAAACTTTCAATAATTATTGAAAATAAAATATTTAAATTTTATCGATTATCTTGTAATACTTTTAAGTAAGCGAATACTAATTAATAAAACACAATTTTGAGTAACGATTTTTACACAACATCTATTGTACCTCATAAAGGTATTATAATTAAAATATGTAGAGCTTACACGGACTCTCAAGAGGATTTTGAAGATTTTTATCAAGAAGCCTGTTTACAAATTTGGAAAAGTAGAAATGCCTTTCAAGAAAAATCTAAATGGAGTACTTGGATTTATCGGATTACCTTAAATATTTGTTTAACGCTTTCTAAAAGAAATAAACGCAAGCACAATACTATTGAAATTCTTCATGAAGAATCTGAGAAAAACACTGCTTTTCAAAACGAAAGTTTAAACTTGTTATACGATGCTATTAAAAAATTATCTGAAGTCGACAGAGCAGTAATTTTACTGCATTTAGAAGAAAATCCGCACAAAGAAATTGCAGAAATTATAGGAACGAGTCCAAATAACATTGCCGTTCGTATTAACAGAATTAAAAAACAATTAAAAGTAATATTAGATGGAAAAATCAATTGAAAAAATATGGAATGAAGCCTTCATTAAAGAAGAAGCTTTAATTGCACCAAAAATCAATAATTTATACAATCAAAAGTCAAAATCAATAATTGCAAAAATTAAAAGAACTTACGAAATTGATAACAAAGGATTAATTCCTATGGCTATAATAGTTGCTGTAGGTATGACGCTATTTTCTGAAGCTATTATAGGTTTTTACGGTGCTTTTTTAATTGTATGTCTCTATTTTTTTAACAGCAATTTATTGAAAAAATTTAACACTATTGATGTTACATCTGACAACCTAACTTATTTAAAAAAATACAAAAGTATTATAAACATAATAATGAAAGCCACTAAAAAACTTTTTGTTTTTGCTATACCTGTAGCTGTTTTATCGATTTTCGCACTTGCTTTTAGTATTAAAGAAAATAGTTTTTTATCTAAATTTATTTCTTCGGATACTTCTTTGTTGAAAATTATAGGCGTCGGGTTTTTAGTTGCTATTGTAGTTTCGATTATTGGAAGAATCGTTTATACCG
>CAXHZZ010000034.1:0-23336 GCA_964021635.1 uncultured Tenacibaculum sp. | reverse complement strand
TAGTTTCTTCTGATAATCCGTTAATTCCTGCAGCTAATTCAGGGTAACGATCTAACACCATATTTGTTAAATCTCCACCATCATCTAAAATTAAGTTCAATGGTTTTTTATCTTCTCCAAAGAATAAAGTTTGTTCGATACACCAGTCAAATTCTTCTTCTGTCATATCTTTCCATGCATACACAGGTGTTCCTGTAGCAGCAATTGCAGCAGCAGCCTGATCTTGTGTAGAAAAAATATTACAAGAACTCCAAGTTACCTCAGCACCTAAAGCTTGTAAAGTTTCTATTAAAACAGCAGTTTGAATTGTCATGTGCAAACACCCTGCAATTCTAGCTCCTTTTAATGGTTGTTCATCTTTATATTCTTCACGTAAACTCATTAATCCTGGCATTTCAGCTTCTGCCAATAAAATTTCTTTTCTTCCCCAATCAGCTAAAGAAATATCTTTCACTTTAAAAGGAACGTATGTAGCGTTTTTTGTGCTCATATTTATGTATATTTATATATCTAAATTTCTAAGTCGCAAAATTACGAAATAACTTTCTAAAATATGCCTATTCACAAAACATTAACGGTAAACGAAACCACTAAAGTATTGATTTGGAAGATTGAAGAATCTTTTGAAAATTTATCTGAAGGCATTGAACTTACTCAAAATAGTAAAGATCGAGTTAACAACATGAAATCGGATTTACACCGTAGGGGTTTTTTAAGCGTTCGTCACTTACTAAATAAATTTGGCTATACGGATGCTGACTTAGTATATGATGAATACGGAAAACCGCATTTAAAAGACGGTAAATTTATTTCGATAACACATTCTTTTACTTTTTCGGGTATTATAATTTCTGATGATAAACCCGTAGGTATCGATATTGAAAAACAACGAGATAAAATCTTAAAAATAGCCCATAAATTTACACCGATTGAGGAATATAAATCGATCGCAAACCACGATGCTTTAGTGAGTAAACTAACCGTTGTTTGGGGAGCCAAAGAGAGTTTGTATAAAATTTACGGAAAGAAAAAACTACTCTTTTTAGATCATATTTATATTGAGGACTTTTCTTTTGAAACAAACAAAACTTCTGGTAAAATTTTATATGAAGGTGTTACCGACGAATACCAAATTAACTTTTTAGAAACCGAGGGTTTTACTTGTGTATATGCTAGTTCATAAAAGTTAACACTAAAAGTTTATACGCTTCATAAAAATGCCATTTCTAAACTTTGTAACTTTGCTTTTTTGAAACATATTTTATGAAAATATCAGTAGAGCTTACCTTAACGCCACTTCAAAACAACTTTGAAGAACCAATTATTCATTTTATAAAAAAACTAAGAGCTTCTGGCTTAACGGTTCTTGAAAACCCTTTAAGCACTCAAGTATATGGCGATTACGATACCGTAATGCAAGTGGTTACTGCAGAATTAAAAAACTCCTTCGAATTAATCGATAAAGGAATCTTATTTATGAAAATTGTAAAATCTGATCGTAGCGATTATGAACCAAGTTTTTAATTTTCTTTTTAACCAGTACTCAACCTATTCGACCTTAGATATTTGGTTAGAAATTATTGCCGTGATTTTTGGTTTTTTATCTGTTTGGTTTTCTAAACAAAATAAAATTTGGGTATTTCCTACAGGAATGATTAGCACGGCTATTTTTGTGTACCTGTTGTTAAAATGGCAACTATTAGGTGATATGATGATAAACGGTTACTATTTTATCATGAGTATTTACGGTTGGTATATTTGGACTCGCAATGTAGATGCAACAAACGTTACTCCTATTTCAAAAACAACTACAAAGGAAAAAAAAACTAGTGTTTTTATCTTTTTTGCAACCTTAATTTTTGTATTTGCTGTATATACTTATTTTGATAAATGGAACAATTGGACAGCTTATGTAGATACTTTTACTACTGCTATTTTCTTTGTAGGAATGTGGTTGATGGCGAAACGTAAAATTGAAAATTGGATTTATTGGATTATCGGAGATATTATTTCTGTGCCTCTTTATTTTTACAAAGGCTTTACGTTTACAAGTTTTCAATATTTAATTTTTACCTTTATTGCCGTTAGCGGGTATTTAGCATGGAAAAAAAGCTTAAACAAAAAAACAGCAACCTTGTAAAGGTTGTTTTATTCGGACCCGAAAGCACTGGTAAAACGACACTTTCTGGGCAATTAGCACGTTATTACAATACCGTTTGGACACCTGAATTTGCGCGTGAGTATTTGCAAGACAAATGGAATAATGAACGTAAGATTTGTGAACAAAAAGACATAATACCTATTGCCGAAGGACAAATAAAACTAGAAAACGATTTATCGCTAAAAGCGGATAAAGTTTTAATTTGCGACACCGATTTACTAGAAACAAAAGTATATTCAGAAGAATATTATGGTGGTTTTGTAAATACTATACTCGATAAAGCAGCTATTGAAAACTCGTATGATATTTATTTTTTAACGTATATTGATACCCCCTGGGAAGCTGACGATTTACGTGATAAACCAGGCGAACGTTTAGAAATGTTTACTGCTTTTGAAAACACCTTAAAAAAATACAATCGCCCATACGTTTTATTAAAAGGAGATAAAGAAACGCGATTAAAAAAAGCAATTGAAGTTATTGATGGATTACTTTCTAAAAAAGAAAATCTGTATTCTTTTTCTAACACCTTAAACAAACCTTGTTTGTAATTATGAATTCGCATGAACTTGTTAAAGAATTAAAATTTAAAGCTATAAGAAGCTCTGGTGCGGGCGGACAACATGTAAATAAAGTATCGTCTAGAATAGAATTAACTTTTGATCTTACAAATTCTAACCAATTATCTGAAAAGCAAAAAGAAATACTCCTTAAAAAACTAGCTTCTCGACTTACAAAAGAACATGTTTTAATCTTATTTTCTGATGAAACTCGTTCTCAACACAGAAACAAAGACCTTGCTATAAAGCGCTTTTTAGCGCTGATTACCCAAGGTTTAAAAAGAGTTAAAATTAGAAGAGCTACTAAACCCAGTAGAAGTTCTGTTTTAAGAAAAGCTGAAAATAAAAAAAGAAACTCCGTTAAAAAAACATTGAGAAAGAAACCAAACCTCGATTAAATAGCTCAATATCTCTTAAAAAGCTTAGCCCTGATTGAATGGTTTGTTTGAGCTCTTTTGAGGCACGAAAAAAAGCGAGTAGTGAAAGCAGGAAATAGCTTCTAAATAAAATTATCACATGTTTTAATCTACTATGTTAACTAATTTTCAACCACCTTAACATTACGCTTAAAATTATGTATTCTATTGTTTCCAATTCTAAAATTCGGTTTACCTTTGCCGCGTTCTCGTAAAGGGGTGCCTATATCGGCTGAGATCATACCCAATGAACCTAGAACAGGTAATGCTGTTTAGGGAGGCGATAATCGCCATTTTGTAAACAAATTGTTGTGAACCAGGTAACGTTATCTTTATATAAAAGATATTTTCGCTACCCTCACAATAACGTAAGCAATCAATTATTCAACAATAACAAGGAATAATTACCTCTTTTTATTCGATTTTATTTTTATAAAAATGAGACCGATGTCTTTTAGTAAACAAATGAAAGCTGTAGCTTTTTTAATCGTATTATTTACTGCTATAACAGTAAATGCACAAAACTTTATTATAACGGGTAAAGTAGTTAACAATAATCAAGAAGCACTTGTTGGTGCTACCATTGCTGTAAAAGAATTAAAAAAAGGAACCGCTACTGATTTTGACGGAAACTTTAAATTAAAACTAGAAAAAGGAACATACGAAGTTGAAATTTCTTTTGTAGGTTTTAAAACTTTAGTTAAAAACATAGCTGTTTTAAAAGATCAAGATATTACCATTCAATTAACTTCTGATACTACTTTTTTAGAAGAAGTATTAGTTTCTGCTGTACGTGTACAAGCAGATGCACCTGTAACACACTCTAACTTATCTAAAAAAGAAATTGCCAAACGTAATTTAGGGCAAGACATTCCTGTTTTGTTAAATTATTTACCAAACGTTGTTTCTTCTTCAGATGCTGGTGCTGGTGTAGGTTATACATACATGAGCGTTCGTGGGTCTGATGCTACAAGAGTAAATGTTACGATAAACGGAATTCCGTATAACGATGCCGAAAGTCAAGGAACTTTTTGGGTAAATTTAGGAGATTTTGCTTCATCTACACAAAGTTTACAATTACAACGCGGTGTTGGTACCTCAACCAATGGTGCAGGTGCTTTTGGTGCGAGTTTAAATATTCTTACAGATGCTAGTGCCGAAAAAGCTGGTGGAGAAATTTCTAATTCTTTTGGTTCTTTTAACACAAGAAAGCACACTGTAAAATTTACGACAGGAAAACTAAACAAGCACTTTGAATTTGCAGGGCGTGTATCTAACATTTATTCTGATGGGTATATAGATAGAGCTTCTACCGATTTAAAATCGTACTTTTTACAAGGTAGTTATACGGATGAAAATACGTTAATTAAAGCTTTAGCCTTTGGAGGTAAAGAAGAAACGTACCAAGCTTGGGACGGAATTTCTGCACAACAATTAAAAGAAGATAGAAGACAGAATCCGTTAACCTACGATAACGAGGTTGACAACTATCAACAAGACCATTACCAATTACATTGGAACGAGAAATTAACTAATAATTGGACCACCAACCTTGGTTTAAACTATACACGCGGTAAAGGTTATTTCGAGCAATTTAAAGACGGTAGAGATGCTGAAGATTATAACAACTTAATTATTGATGGTAGCGATGTTATTGTTCGTCGTTGGTTAGATAATCACTTTTATGTTGGTAATTTTAATGCTACTTATAAAAATGAAGGATTAGAAATTATATCAGGAGGTTCTTTTAGCAACTTTAAAAACGATCATTACGGTGAACTTATCTGGGGTAGTGATTTAGCTGCAAATACTAATATTAGAGATCGTTATTACGATGGAAAATCAACTAAAAACGACTTTAGTGTTTTCTCTAAAGTATCTTTTAATATTACCGAAAAACTTAGAACTTTTATCGATTTACAAGGGCGTTTTATTTCTTATAAAACAAACGGATTAACCTCTAAAAGAAAACCTTTAAATGTTGATGAAAATTTTAAATTCTTTAACCCTAAAGTAGGTTTAACTTACAAACTAAACGCCGAAAATAGTTTTTACGCATCGTTTGCGAGAGCAAATAGAGAGCCAAACAGAAGTGATTTTAAAGCTGGTGTAAATACTTCGGAAAGTTTAAATGATTACGAATTAGGTTGGCGTTTAAAAAATGATATTGTTAAATTAAACACGAACGTTTATTTTATGGATTATCAAAATCAGTTAGTATTAACTGGTGAAATTGATGATACTGGAGATCCTTTACGTGGTACAAGCGGTAACAGTTATAGATTAGGTTTAGAAATTGATGCAGATATTCGTTTAACAGAACAGTTTTCGGTGCGCCAAAACATTGCTGTGAGTAAAAACAAAAATGTAGATTTTTTTACGAATAGAGACGGCGCTTTACAAGAATTAGGAAATACTACTATTGCAAATTCACCAAATATTGTAGCAGGTAATACATTTACCTATCAACCTACTGATAATTTTCAGGTAGCCTTTTTAACAAAATTTGTTGGGGAGCAATACTTAAGCAATACGGATACAAAAGCATCAAGATTAGACAGTTATTACACAAGTGATTTAAATGTGATGTATGAATTAAAAACAGCATCAATTTTTAAATCGATTGTATTTACCGGTTTGGTAAACAATGTTTTTAACAAAGAATATGTAGATAGAGGTTATATTTATTTAGATGATTGGTCTACTCCTGGTACAACACAAGAAGCTCAAGGATATTATCCGCAAGCAACTATTAACTTTTTGGTTGGTGTTACTTTAAAGTTTTAACGTAAGTGAACTTGTAAAACAAAAAACCTGAGTTATAACTCAGGTTTTTTTTGATTTATGGGTGTTTTAAATAAAATTTTAATTAACTCTGACTATCTTCAAAACCCCAATTACCTAAACTTCTTAAAATATCCTCTAATGATTTACCTCTTTCACTTAATTTATACTCAACCTTAGGAGGAACTACCGGATAAATTTTTCTAGAAATGAGTCCATCTTTCTCTAATTCTCTTACAGTTTGTGTAAACATTTTGTTTGAAATACCTGTAATTCTCTTTTGTAATATACCCGAACGTAAACCACCTTCTAATAAGTGAAATAAAATTAAAGGTTTCCATTTTGTTCCTATCAAATTCATTGTATAATTTAAAGGACAGCTAATGTTTTATTCAAATTTAATATTTTAAATTATTTAAAATCAGTATTTTAAACTTCAAGTAACTATAGTGCTTTTTAGTAAGTTATTGCCAACTTAACAAGTATAAATTAATTTTGTAATCTAAAACATAACAAAATGACAAATAACAAGAACTACCCTAAATCGTTTTCACATATTGGATTAACAGTTCCTGATATAAATGAAGCTGTAAAATTCTATTCAGAAGTAATGGGTTGGTACATAATAATGGAACCATCAACAGTTAAAAAGGAAACTGAAACAGCTATTGGGCAAATGTGTATTGATGTTTTCGGAAATGATTGGACAGAATTTGAAATTGCTCATTTGGCAACTTCCGACGGAATTGGTATAGAATTATTTTCTTTTCCAAATGGTATTAAAGAAGCTCCTGAGTTTAGTCCTTTTAATACCGGCTTATTTCATTTTTGTATACAAGATCCCAATATTGAAGAACTGATTGAGAAAATTTTATCTTATGGAGGTAAAAAAAGAATGCCAATAAGAGAATATTATCCAAAAGACAAGCCTTTTAAAATGTGTTACGTTGAAGACCCTTTCGGAATTGTTTTTGAAATTTATACTCACAGTTATGAGTTAACATATTCATCTAGCGCTTATTCAAAATAAATATAAAAACGAATAAAAGAACCTGGCTACTAAATTTGGTTTATTTACTTTTATATATTCAGAGTTAAAATTTTATTTTTTTTGTATAAATATCAAAAATAATGATTGAACTTTGTAATAAAGTTTTGAATATCATGAACCATACACGTTTAATTGAAGTTATTAATAGCCAAAAAATAGCTATTAAAATATCTTCTACATTAAAATCTGATTCACAGCGCTTTACACAATTAATGTTTAATACGTTTTTTGATAGTGAAACTGATACCGAAAAATCTTTACTCGATTTAAAAGCGTTATTTATAAAAATAAGAGATATTGCTTGCCCAGAAATTAAAGGCAAGCCCTGTAAAACTTGGGACGATTTTATTAAAGGTATTCCCAACTTATTTTGTAACCTTAAAAAAGATGCAGAAGCTATTTTTAATAATGATCCTGCTGCTAAATCTCTTAATGAAGTATATTTAGCATATCCTGGTTTTTTTGCCATTTCTATCTTTAGAATGGCTAAAGAATTTAATCGTTTAGGTCTTCCTTTAATACCTAGACTTATGACGGAATATGCTCATCAATTAACTGGTATTGATATTCACCCTGGTGCAACTATAGGTGAATCCTTTTTTATAGATCACGGTACTGGAGTGGTTATTGGCGAAACAGTAATCATACATAATAATGTTAAAATATTTCAAGGAGTTACGCTTGGTGCACTAAAGGTTAAAAAGAATCTTATAAATAGTAAGAGACATCCTACAATTGAAGATAACGTGATTATTTATGCCAATGCTACGATACTAGGAGGAACTACCGTTATTGGCCAAAATAGTATTATAGGAGGTAACGTATGGGTTACAACTTCAGTGGCAAAAAATTCTATTGTGACACATAATCCTCTAATTGAAATAATTCCTATGAAATAATGAGCAGAACACTATTAAATGAAATTGGTAATACACCAATTGTAAAATCTATAGCTTTAAATTCTAATCCGAATGTAAAATTATATTTTAAATTAGAAGGTAACAATCCGGGAGGAAGTGTAAAAGACCGCGCTGCCTACAACATGATTAAAACAGCTTTAGATTCTAAAAAAATAAGCACCTCTACAAAATTAATAGAAGCTACTAGTGGTAACACAGGCATTGCTTTAGCTATGATTGCAGGTGTATTTAACCTAGATATTGAATTGGTAATGCCAGAGACAGCTACTAAAGAGCGAGTTCAAACCATGAAAGCTTATGGCGCAAAGGTTACTCTACATCCCGATGGTATTGAAGGTGCTCGTGATTACGCGGAAAATAAAGTAAAAGATGAAGGTTTTTATTCTTTCAATCAATTTGCGAATGATGATAACTGGAAGGCTCATTATAAAACTACCGGACCAGAGATATGGAGAGATACTAACGGAGATGTAACTCACTTTGTATCTTCTATGGGAACTACAGGAACCATTATGGGTACTTCTACCTATTTAAAAGAAAAAAATGAAGCTATTCAAATTGTAGGTGTGCAACCAACCGAAGGATCAAAAATTCCTGGTATACGCAAATGGCCTGAAGAATATTTGCCAAAAATTTTCGATGCTTCTAAAGTCGATAGCGTTTATGAAGTAAGTAGAGAAGAAGCAATTTTAATGTCGAGGAGGTTAGCTAAAGAAGAAAGTATTTTTGCAGGGATGAGCAGTGGTGGTGCTACAACTGCAGCCCTAAGACTTGCCAGCGAACTAAAGGAAGGTGTAATTGTTACCATAATTTGTGATCGTGGCGATCGTTATTTATCTTCTGAACTATTTGAATAGTAGCTACAAAATTAGAGTTTTCTAATTTTTGATAATTTATTTTTTCAATATTAGATCTATTCAGCTGTAATAATTTTATTTCATATTGATATAAGAGCTTATGTTGATGTTAAATTTACCAATACAAGCCTAAACATAAGTAATTACAAGTAAACATAAAAAAAATAAGGCTATTAGTATCTTAAAAAGAAACTAATAGCCTTATTTTCAGTATACAATACTTTTATTGAAACTTATAAAATCATCCTAAAAAAACTACAAAGTATACACAAACCTAAATGTTACAAATCGTGGTTGTATAAATGTTTCTGAACTAAAAACAGAAAGATTGTTTGCGCTATTTCTTACCTGAGAATCGATATTTAAAAGGTTGGTAGCTTTAATTTCATACTCCCATTTTGCATCTCTATCTTTTCTATACGATAAAGTAGCATCCCAGTTCTGAAAAGATTGCGAATTACCGTTGCCTAAATCTTGATTTGTATAGGTATAATTGGTTTTAAATGTGATTCTTTTTTTAATATAAGCATCAAATTCTATTGAAGGAGCGTTGGTTGTAAATGTTGTACTTCTGCTTCCTTGGTCATTATTTGTAATACTATAACGGTATCTTAAACTTACATTTGGTGCTTCTCTATAATTAGTTCTTATTCCAGGCGTATAACTTTGTGTATAACCCTTATTTAACGACTGAGTTCCTTGTATTAATTGATTTATTTTGCTGTAATTAAAACTTGCATTTAAGCTTGCTCTTATTTTACCAAAAGTTCGTTGTACGCGTCCAAATACATTAACATTTTCATCTGCAAAATTCGAATTAAAAAAAGTACTTGTTCGTATAACATTTTCAAAATTTGTTAAACTTCTTACCTGATCTATATTACTAGAATATGCCGCTCTGGCAAAAACATTGGTATAATTAAAAAGATTAAAGCTACTGTAAAATAAACTCACATTATGCGATAATGCATTTTGCAAATCTGGCTCACCAAATTGAATACTATTATAATTATTTAATACCAAGCCTTCAGCTAATCTTGTAACATCTGTAAACTGATTTCGCATTTCATATCGCAAGGTTAAAGACTCGCTTTTCTTAAACTGAATTCGAGTTTCGAAATCAGGCAAAACTCTAAAAAAGTTATCTTCATACGTTTCTCCGAACTGTACGTTTTCGTTTCCGTATGCATGTAATGAAAAACCTGGTGTTATTGTAAATTTACCTGCTTTTAAGCGATAGTGTACCCCTAAATAAACATCACTAAAATTATATGTTATATCGTTAGATGCTTTTCCATCGTTAAAATTCGGCGTAGGCACAAACTTAGATCCATCGTTTAAAAATTGAAATATTGAAGAATTAAATTTTTGTTGGCTTATAATTGTTCCTAGTGTAAGATTAAGATTACTTTTTGTATTTAAAATATTAAAGTAATCTAATTTAGCGTCTAATTGATTTGATTTTATACGTCTATTCTGACCTAAATCATAGGTATTTAATGTTGTGTCTAAACCTAAAGCATCGGCTGTTGTATCAAAAGGATCTTCCTGGTTAGGATCATTAGCTAAAACAGCATTGTAAAAAGGATCTTCGTTCTTAATTAAATGCTGGGCCTCAAAAGCAAAAATATTAGTTTCATTAAGTGTATAATAATAATTTATTTTTTGATTGATACTAAAAGGTGTTACTTCCTCTAGTTGATTTGTGTTACCTAATACTGTTGAAAAAATACGTTGATCTTGTGTATCATTAGATACACGAGCTATAATATCGTACTCTAATTGATTGTTTACATTTGGCTTGTATGCTACACTAAATTTTACCAATCCTTGGTTTGAGCGTTCTGTACCATTTTGAGTAGTCTCCTCATCAGGAATTCCTAAATCCGGATTTGTATATTGTACAAAACTTGTTTCTTTAGAAAGTATGCGGCTACTATTGTAAATCAGAAAACCACTAAGATCTAATGTTGTTTTTGGTGAATAACTAAAATTACCTGTAGCTAACTTATTATCTATTTGTAGCGAATTTGATTGATTTGTTAAAAAATTAAGACTATTATCACCTAAATTAATATTAGTTCCGCTACTACTACTTGGTGCTCTAAAACCACCACCAAAACCTCTAATATCTCTGCGAGTTAAAGCTAGCTCACCTATATTATTAAGGTCTCCAATAAAGTTAATACTATATTCTGGGTTGTAATAAAAAAGCTTAGGTTGCACTAAGTAAAGTTCTTTATCGGGCGAAGATCCGGCACCTACAGTTACATTACCAAACCAAAAATTCTCTTTCCCTTCTTTTAACTTTATATTCAAAGCCACATTGTTCTGATTGTTACTTACGGCTCTTAATTGACCTACTTCAGAATAGTTCCGTAAAACTTCAATTTTATCTACAGCTTTAGATGGTATATTTTTGGTTGCTAGCTTTGTATCGCCATCAAAAAAATCCTTACCATTTACCATTAATTTATTTACAACCTTACCCTCTACTTCTATTTGTCCATTTTCATTAATCTCTACACCTGGTAATTTTTCGAGCACATCTTCTAACTTTCGCTCTGTTCCGTTTTTAAAAGAATCTGCATTGTAGATTAAGGTATCACCTTTTACTGTAACGGGCATTTCGTAAGTAATTTCTACTTCATCTAGCGTATTATCTGGTAAGAGTATAAAATCTCTGTTTAAATCTTCTTCTTTAGTTGATATAACCTCTTCAAAGGTTTTCATACCTATATAACTAATTTGAATTTTATAGGTTCCGTTTTTACCTAAACTTAACTTATATTTTCCTTTCTCGTCTGTAATACCGTATGCTTCTAAAACACTTGTTTCTTCATTTATAGCAATCACATTGGCTAAATCTAAAGATACGTTTAAACTATCTTTAACAACACCTTCGAGTTTAATTTGCGAAAATGACATACTAACTAAAAAAAACAAGGCAACAGAAAGTACTTTTTTCATGATTATATGGTGTTGGTTATATTTAATTAAGATATTTTTCTAAAGGATATTAATTTCTTCTTCTTCCTCGATTGTTACGCATCTCAATCATTTTACCTTTAATTGTTGCTTGATAATCATTTTTAGTTATTTCTTTTCCTTTACTAGGCGCTTCTATTTCTATTTTATTTTGTGGATTTATTACTATTTTAGAACACAATAATGTTGTATTACCTGCGCTTACTTCTAAAATAAGACCCGGTAAACCCCAGTATTCTCCCGGACCATGACTTACTGGTATTTTTGGAGTATACCAAGCCTCAACAGCTGTCATATCTATTGCTGGCTCTGCTGATTTAACGTCTAAAGAATCTGTTTTTTTAGCAGCAGAAGATCTTAAATCTGCCCAAGAAAAATTAAACCACGTAAGTTCTTTAGTAGGAATCATTGCTGTAGCTTTAAAACATAAATACTGTCCTATTTGCTTTGACTCTTTACCCATTTTCCATTTTATAACTTGCAACTGATCTTTTACTAAAAATTGCTTTCCATAAAATTCTTGACTTTGCACTAAATCATTTTTCTTTATATTTTTATACTGATCTCCTTGCGTAAAATTCTTCCCCCAAGAATCTGTTGCTCCAGAAATAGCATCTAATTTATCTTCCTCTAAAAATATAGATTCTTCTCTGTTAAAATTTAGTACGTATCTTTTCTCTAACCGATTTTTTAACCGTGCTTGTATTTGTTTCTTTTGCGCTTCACTCATTCGCGCCCCCCAGCTACCAAGCTCCATTTTAGACTTTGAAAAATAAAAGGCTTGTCCTTGAAACTCTTGACTATTTGGTGTAAAAGACACTAATAAGACAGACGTTAACAAGATTAATTTAAAGAAAAGTGGTTTCATAATTTATTTATTTTGTTTAACAAATATAAAAAAACATTGAACATTAAATTTTGTTTGTGAAATATTTAACATTAATGCTGTATTACATAAAGCAATATACTCTAAACTTTTAACTTACTTAATACTTCTAAAAACCAAAAAACGAGCTAGAAGCTCGTTTTTGATATACTCTTTATAAGTACTATGAAGTTATTATTTTTTACCTATTTCTTTTTGCCATGCTTTATAACCGCCTAAAACATTATATGGTTCAAATCCTTTTTTTAATAATAACTCTGATGCTATTTTAGATCTACCTCCTGATCGGCAATAGATATATACTGGTTTTGTTTTATCTAATTTAGCCAATGCCTTTTTTTCAAAATCACTACCTGTTACATTTATTTCTATCGCATTTTTAATCGTACCTGCTACCCATTCTTCTGGCGTACGAACATCTACTAGCTGAATATTTTCATTGTTCTTTAAGATAACTTGTAAATCGTTAATAGAAATATCTTTTACTCCATTTTCTTTTGAAGCACAAGACATTATTATCGTTAAAATTAATACTAAATAAAGAATATTTTTTTTCATGTTGTTTTATTTTAAAGTTGACGGACAAATACTGACTGTTCTTTTAATTGTTGTTTTTTTGATGGCTCCATAACCACCTGCTACATCAATTACATTATGATATCCTCTCGATTTTAAAATAGATGCTGCTATTACTGAACGATAACCTCCGGCACAATGAATATAAAAGTTTTCCTTTTTTGGAAATTCAGATATATGATCATTTAAAAAATCTAATGGCGTACTTGGTACATCAATAATATGTTCGTTTGCATATTCCCCCGGTTTTCGGGCATCAAAAACTTTTGCTTTGTTATTTATCGCTTCTTCTAAATCATTTGCTGATACAGAACGTAAAGTATCTATTTCTTTTCCTGATTTTTGCCAAGTTTCAAAACCACCTTCTAAATATCCTAATACATTATCAAAACCTACGCGAGATAAACGTGTAATTGCTGTTTTTTCTTCACCTAAAGGCGTTATTAATAAAATTGGCTGAGTTACATCTTTAATTAAAGCACCAACCCAAGGAGCAAAAGTTCCTCCTAAACCAATAAAAATTGATTGCGGTATAAATCCTTTTACAAAATCGAATTGATGGCGTACATCTAAAATGATGGCATCTGTTAAATTACTTACTTTTTCAAAATCTTCGGCAGATAATGCTATCGCTCCTTTTTTAATAACTTCATCTATTGATTCATATCCTTCTTTATTCATCTTTACATTTAAAGGAAAATAAGCTGGTGGGGGCGCTAAACCATCCGTTACTTCTTTTATGAATTCTGTCTTAGTCATATCTGCTCTTAAAGCATAATTGGTTTTCTTTTGATCACCAATAGTCCCTACCGTTTCTTTACTTAAGTTTTTTCCACAAGCAGAACCTGCTCCGTGTGCAGGATATACAATAACGTCATCTTCTAAAGTCATTATTTTAGTGCGTAAGCTGTCATATAAAAGTCCCGCTAAATCATCTTGGGTAAGTGCTCCTTTCTGCGCTAAATCTGGGCGTCCAACATCACCTAAAAACAGGGTGTCTCCACTAAAAACTGCATGATTTTTACCGTTTTCATCTTTCAATAAATACGAAGTACTTTCCATCGTATGCCCTGGTGTGTGCAATGCTGTAATAGTAATATTACCAACTTTAAAAACTTCACCATCGGTTGCTATATGAGATTTGTAATTTGTTTTAGCCGTTGGACCATATACAATTGTTGCTCCTGTTTTTTCTGCTAACGTTACATGGCCACTAACAAAATCTGCATGAAAATGAGTTTCAAAAATATATTTAATATTCCCGTTAGCTTCTGCTGCTTTTTTTATGTAGGGTGCTACTTCGCGTAACGGATCTATAATTGCTATTTCTCCATTACTTTCTATATAATATGCTCCTTGTGCTAAACAACCTGTATAAATTTGCTCTATATTCATAATCTTATTTATTCGTACGCTTGATGTATATACTGTGCGTATTTTTTTTGATTTTTATTATCTCCTGTTTTAAAAAAATTTACTGCGCCATTGGCACGCATAAAAAAGTGATCTATACTTGCCACTTCTAAAAGGCCTCCTCTAAAAAAAGCATCTCTAACGGGTCCTTTTACGCCTGCAAAATAAAATGCAATGTTTCTTTTATTGTAATATTTTATGCGTTCTTTAAGCATTTCTACTCCGGTACTATCAACTCTATTAATACTCTCGGCATCTAAAACAATTAGTTTTAATGATTTTCCTTTTTCTGCTACCATTTCATCTAATTTTTCTCTAAAATAATTTGAATTCGCATAGAATAGTTGCGCATCAAAACGAAATACTAATATTTTATCATCAATAATAACCTCTTTAAATCTGTTTTTATTTCTGTAAAAATCAGAGTTTGGCACCTTCCCTAATTCTATTATATATGGTCTTGATGTTCTAAAAATTAAGATTACTAAAGACAAGCTTACGCCGATTAGAATACCGTATTCAATACCAAAAAATATAGTTGCTAAAAATGTTGCAATCAACAACCAAAAATCTAAATTATTAGCTGTCCAAAGTCGTTTAGCTTCTTTTACATTTATTAAATTAAATACAGCTACTATAATAATAGCGGCCAATATTGTTTTTGGTAAGTGATAAAATACTGGTGTTAAAAAAAGCAATGTGAGTACTACTATTAGTACCGATACAATTGCCGATACACCTGTTTTACCTCCCGCTTCTTCATTGATTGCTGAACGAGAAAAACTTGATGTTGATGGATAGGATTGAAATAACGAACCTACAACATTGCTTAAACCTAAAGCAATAAGTTCTTGATTTGGTCTTATTCTATATTCATCTTGCTTTGCTTCTAATGTTTTCCCTATCGATATAATTTCTAAATACCCAACCATAACTAAGGTGATTGCTATTGGTAATAATTCTCTTATTAGGGCGACATCTATAACCGGAATACTAAACCCTGGTAAACCAGACGGAATTCCTTTTACAATTGCTACATCTATAAAATAATCTTTAGAAAACCGAATTACCAATATCCCAATTATTACAACAATTAAGGCATTAGGTATTTTTTTATTGATTTTTCTAAAAGCCATAATTATAACACAAGCAACAACCCCAAAAAAGGCAGTATTTGTATTGAAATATGAAATTCTTTTAAAAATATCAACAATAAGAATATGTACTTGGTCACTCTGAACAAAATCTACACCTAATAAGTTTCTAAATTGATTTAAACCTATAATCAATGCTACCGCAGATGTAAATCCTACTATTACCGGTCTTGATAAAAAGTTAACAATAAAACCTAAACGAAATAACCCCATTAAAAGCTGAATACCACCCACCATTAATGCTAATAGAATAGCAATAGCAATGTAACTTTCTGAGCCTATTAATGCCAATGTAGAAACTCCAGTTGCTACAATTAAAGAATCCATTGCTACCGGACCGATTGCTACTTGGCGAGACGAACCAAAAATTGCATACATTAATTGCGGTACCAAAGCAGCATACAAACCATAAATAGGAGGTAAACCTGCAATTAATGCATAGGCAATTCCTTGCGGAATTAAAACCGTTGCTACAGTTATACCCGCCACAACATCACCTCTTAATTGTGACTTCTTGTAGTTTGGTAACCACTCTAATATTGGTATAAATTTTTTTAATAATTTCATATTAAAAAAGACCTGATTGGATTGATTTTTTAATTCTACCTAAATGTTTGTAGGCTAAATCGGTTACTTCTCTTCCTCTCGGGGTACGCATTATAAAACCTTGTTGAATTAAAAACGGTTCATAAACTTCTTCAATAGTTTCGGTATTCTCACTAACTGCTGTTGCGATTGTACTAATTCCTACAGGGCCTCCTTTAAATTTATCAATAATGGTTACTAAAATTTTATTATCCATTTCATCCAATCCATGTGCATCCACATTCAATGCTTTTAAAGCATAAACTGCAATTTCTATAGTAATACTTCCATTACCTTTTATTTGTGCAAAATCTCTAACTCTTCGTAATAATGCATTTGCTATTCTTGGTGTTCCTCTACTTCTACCAGCAATTTCTATGGCTGCTTCCATAGAAATTGGTACGCCTAATATTTGTGAACTTCGTTGGATAATGGTAGTAAGTAATTCTGTTGAATAATAATGCAAACGACTACTGATGCCAAAACGTGCTCTCATTGGTGCTGTTAACAACCCAGATCGAGTTGTTGCTCCTACTAATGTAAACGGTTCTAAATTTATTTGAACTGTACGTGCATTGGGTCCAGACTCAATCATAATATCGATTTTATAGTCTTCCATTGCAGAGTATAAATATTCTTCTACAATAGGGCTTAATCGATGAATCTCATCTATAAATAACACATCACGTTCATCAAGGTTTGTTAATAAACCTGCCAAATCTCCTGGCTTATCTAAAACAGGTCCTGAGGTAACTTTAATACCTACACCTAACTCATTAGATAGTATATGTGCCAAGGTTGTTTTACCTAGCCCCGGAGGACCATGAAACAGGGTGTGATCTAATGCTTCATCACGTTGATTCGCTGCTTCAACAAATATTTTTAAGTTATCAATTGCTTGATCTTGTCCTGAAAAGTCATCAAAAGAAAGCGGACGTAGTTTTTTTTCTACATCTAAATCGTCATTTGATAGATTCGTATTTTCAGGATTTAAGTTTTCGTTCATATAGGTACAAATATACTTGAAATATAATTTTTGGTTTGTAATAATTGTTACGCAACAACATTACCAATGCTAAGGTACATAATAGCATTTAGAATTGTAAAACAAAAAAGCCTTCCAATATTGGAAGGCTTTTCATAAATTCTTTTATTTATTAAGATGGTTCTTCTCCATCTAACAATGGTGTAGTTTGTAGTACGAAATCTTTACCGTGAACGTACTCTCCAAATCTAGAATCATTTTCATCATCCCAAACTTTACTATAATCGTACGCCCATCTGTGAACTTCTGGAATAGCGCCTGGCCAGTTTCCATGAATATGTTCAACTGGTGTCGTCCATTCTAAAGTGTTCGATTTCCAAGGATTCTGTTCTGCTTTATTACCTCTATACATTGATATAAAGAAGTTAGCCAAGAATATTAATTGAGCTGCACCACCTATAAATGCCATAATGGTCATAAATACGTTGATTTCAATTAAATCATCAAACATTGGAAAGTTTGAATTTGTATAATAACGACGTGGTAAACCAGCTAAACCAACAAAGTGCATCGGAAAAAACACACCGTAAGCAGATGTGATTGTTAACCAAAAGTGCCAGTAACCTAATGTTTTATTCATCATTCTACCATACATTTTAGGAAACCAGTGATATACACCTGCAAACATACCTAATAAAGCAGATACACCCATTACTAAGTGGAAGTGAGCTACTACGAAATAAGTATCATGCACGTTGATATCTAATGCAGAATCTCCTAATACTAAACCTGTTAAACCTCCTGTTACGAATGTAGAAACTAATCCTATAGAGAACATCATTGCAGGGTTTAACTGTAAGTTACCCTTCCATAAAGTTGTAACATAATTAAATGCTTTTACTGCTGATGGTATTGCAATTAAAACTGTTGTGAATGTAAATACAGATCCTAAGAAAGGATTCATTCCTGTAATAAACATATGGTGACCCCATACAATTGTAGATAAGAAAGCAATCGCGATAATCGATCCTATCATTGCACGGTATCCGAAAATAGGTTTACGAGCATTTGTTGATATTACTTCAGATGTAAGACCTAATGCTGGTAATAAAATAATATATACTTCAGGGTGGCCTAAGAACCAAAATAAGTGTTCAAATAATACAGGCGATCCTCCTTGGTAATGTAATACTTCTCCTGATATAAAAATATCTGATAAGAAAAATGAGGTTCCGAAGCTTCTATCAAAAATTAATAATAAAGCCGCAGATAATAATACTGGAAATGAAATAACACCAATAATTGCCGTAATAAAGAATGCCCACATTGTTAATGGCAATCTTGTCATTTTCATTCCTTTCGTACGTAAGTTTAAAATTGTTACGATGTAGTTTAATGATCCTATTAATGACGATGCAACAAAAATTGCCATAGAAACTAACCATAAAGTCATACCTGCTCCAGAACCTGGTATTGCTTGTGGTAATGCCGATAACGGAGGGTAAATTGTCCAACCTGCAGATGCTGGTCCTGCTTCAACAAATAATGAAATAATCATTACTACTGATGATAAGAAAAATAACCAGTATGATACCATATTTAAAAAACCAGAAGCCATATCGCGGGCACCAATTTGTAATGGAATTAATAAATTTGAAAACGTACCACTTAAACCGGCTGTTAATACAAAGAATACCATTATAGTACCGTGAATTGTAACTAAAGCTAAGTACATATCAGGATCCATAATACCATCTGTTTGATGGTTTCCTAAAAATGCTTCTATGATTGAAAATGATGTTTCTGGCCATGCAATTTGCAAACGAAATAACATAGACATAAAACCTCCAATAACTCCCATAAATATACCCGTAACAAGAAATTGTTTCGAGATCATTTTATGATCTTGACTGAAGATGTATTTGGTTACAAATGTTTCTTTGTGATGATGATCTGACATAATCTATATATACTTTTAAAAAATATCTTATTTAATAACTTGCGCTAACGTTTGTTGTTCTGATAACCACTTATTGTATTCAGCTTCTTCAACAACAGTAATTTTCATTTGCATATTGTAGTGAGATGCACCACAAATTTTATTACATAATAACAAATAATCAAATTCGTAAAGGTCTTCACCTTTTGCTTTTCTAATTTTGTTTATTCCGTTTGTTTTAGCAATTACTTCAGAGCTTTTACGCATCTCTTCAGTAGTAAACTTAGGTGTAAATGCAAATTGAGTTACCATACCTGGAACACAGTTCATTTGCGCTCTAAAGTGAGGCATGTAAGCTGAGTGTAATACATCTTGTGAACGAAACTTAAATAAAATCTTTTTACCTTTTGGTAAAACTATTTCAGTTACCTTCTTATCATCCTGAGCTTTTGGATCAGACATATCAACCCCCATTGAGTTAATTCCTTTAATAAAGTTTACATTTCCTAAACCTAATTCATTATCTGCTCCTGCATAACGCGCTTGCCAATCAAATTGTCTTGAATATACTTCAATTTCAATAGGGTTTTCATCATCACCAACATACATAATATTATTCCAAGCCCATAAACCATAACCAATTAAAATTACAATTGTTACTGCAGGAATAACTGTCCATATTAATTCTAACTTATGACTATCTGCGTAGAATAATGCTTTGTTTCCTTTTTTACCTCTATACTTATATGTAAAGAAGAAAATTAAAAATTGCATTGCAAATTGTACCACTCCAATTAACCAAAAGGTAATGTTAAATAAGTTATCATCATGTTCCCCTTCAATAGAGGCAGATTCTGGTAACATTATAACATTCATTGCTATTAAACAATAAACCATCATTGCGTATAGGATTACTAAAAATCCAATAGCAAATTTACCTTGTGTTTCATTGTCTTTGTCTGTAGCTATTACAGAACGAAAATTCATTATTCGAGTAATTTGCCAGAAACTAACTCCTATTGCAATTGCTATGAAAATATAAAATAAAGCGAGCATATTATCTAAACTATTTGTTTATTAATTATAATTATTAATGGTCATTACTATCTTCACCTCGGTGTTCGATATTGTAGTAATGATAAGTTTCACTTTCGTGTAAGAACGGATTACCTTTAGCTAAAGTACTTGCTTTTGCAAATGCGCTAAATGTAGCGTATATAAATAAGCCTAAAAAGAATAAAATTCCGCTTATTTCACCAATTCCAAACCCATATTGTGCACCAACTGTTCCTGGCATTATCATTACAAATAAATCTAAATAATGACCAGCTAATATTACAACACCTCCTATCGTTACAAACCAAGGAACGCTTTTAAAATCGCTATTGATTAATAATAATATTGGAAAGATAAAGTTCATAACTACCATTGCCAAAAATGGAACTTTATATTCATTGAAACGCAATAAGAAATAAGTTGTTTCTTCAGGAATATCTGCATACCAAATTAACATAAACTGTGCAAACCATAAGTAAGTCCAGAATACTGAAAAACCAAACATATACTTTGCTAAATCATGAATATGACTATCGTTTACAAATGGTAAATGACCTTTTGCTCTTAAATATATAGTTACAAAAGCAATAACTGTTAATGCAGATACTAAGAAAGTTGCTAAAACATACCATGCAAATAATGTAGAGAACCAGTGAGGGTCAATACCCATAATCCAATCCCACGACATCATAGATTCTGTAATCATAAACAAGAATAAGAAAACTACAGAAATATTATAGTTTCTCTTATGTAACTTTAAGTCTCCATTATCTTGTTCTATAGAGCCTTTTCTGATGAAGAAACGATATACATTCCAAACAGTTAAATAAAAGATACTCCTAATTAACCAACCTGGTGTGTTTAAAAACCATTTTTTTCCATCTACTACAGCATCATAATTAGGACTTTTAGGATCAAAAACACCTTCGCCCATCCAAGGAAATAAATGATTCATATGCATAAAAGTAGCAATTAAAAATACTAACATTATAGCACTTACATAGTGTAAATTAGCTGTAATTGCTTCCATTACTCTAAATAATACGATAGACCAACCTGCTTGAGCTACTCTTTGTATTGCATAAAAAGCTAATACTAATAATGTAACTCCTAAAAAAAACATTAAAGCAACAAAAAAGGCTGCCCAAGGACGGTTTTGCATTTGATGAAAAGCATGTTCTGCATGTGCATCTTCATGGCTTTCTCCGTGTGCTTGTGTAGCATCTGTATGTTTTACAGCTGCATCAGCATGCTGTTCTTTTACTTCTTCTTTATGTTTTGCATTTGTTGAATCTGCTACATGTGCAACTTCAGTATTTTCTGTTTGAACAGTTGTACTATCAGAAGCATGATTTTCTTTCTCATGTGTTTCTGCTGTAGCGTGTGCTTCTTCTTTAGCGTTTTCAACGTGAGTTGTTGCTTTATGAGAATCAGCAACAGCATGATCTCCATGATGAGCACCGTGCTGATTTGCTAAAATTTCTTTTGCTTCTTCTAATGTTTTAGGTGCACTATAAAAACTATAAACAGTTCCTATAAGTCCTACAGCCATTAAAATAATAGCAAGCATTTTTAATTTTCCTGAAAACTTGTACATATCTTAACTATCTATTATATACTTATTTTAATTCGCTTCTTAATTTCTCTACATACTGCACAACTTGCCAACGCTCTTTGTACTGTAATTGACCTGAATGAGAACCCATTAAATTTTTACCGTACATAAGTACATGATAAATATTACCTGGCGTTAAGTCTCTATCTTTATAGTTAGGTATACCATTAAACTTATCTCTTTGAGATAAAACTCCGTTACCATCACCCTTTTTACCGTGACACGTAGCACAATATATGGTATACAACTCTTTACCTTTTGATAAATTCTTATCAGAAATTTCTAAAGGGTTCTTTAATTCTACTTTAGCTTTTTCATACCCTTCATTCGTATTAGGAATATCATAAGCTACTATACCATTTCTACTTACAGTACCTGCCACTGGTAGTCTATCTGATGTATTGTTAGATATACCAGTATCTCCATTAGCGTCGTAAGGAACAGACACATACATGTCTGGCATATATTGTAATTGAGGTTTACGTTTATCTCCGCAAGATATAACACTTGTTATTACAACTAAAGCGACGATTATTTTTACAAAACTTTTCATATCTCTTTATTAGTGCTTTTCTACTATGTTAATTTCTACAGCGCCAGTTGATTCAACTAATGCTCTTAACTCTTCTTCATTACCATGAACAGGAATTTCCATTAAGAAATGATCATCTGTTGTTCTAGGATCAGGGTTTTCTGCTTCTTTGAATGGCCATATTCTACTTCTCATATAAAAAGTAATAACCATTAAGTGAGCTGCAAAAAACACTGTTAATTCAAACATAATTGGTACAAATGCTGGCATATTTGTAAACCAACTAAAGTTAGGCTTACCTCCAATGTCTTGTGGCCAATCTTGAATCATCATATAGTTAGTCATCCAAATTGCAAAGCATAAACCTGTAATTCCGTAAAAGAATGCAGTAATTGCTAAACGCGTTGGCGCTAATCCTAGTGCTTTATCTAAACCGTGAACCGGAAATGGACAAAAAACTTCTTCGATGTGGTGATGATTTTCACCTTTAATTTTCTTAACGGCATCCATTAAGATATCATCATCATTGTAAAATGCGTGAATTACTTTATTAGTGCTCATTGTTCTCCTCTCTTAATTTTTTATAATTCTCCCCTGTTGATTTTAAGATTGTCTTAATCTCTGCTGTAGGAATTACTGGGAATGTTCTTGCATATAATAAGAATAATACAAAGAAGAATCCGATAGTTCCAATGAAGATACCAACATCAACAAACGTTGGTTCAAAACGCCACCATGTAGATGGTAATTGACCTTTACTTAATACAATTGCAATAATATCGAAACGCTCAAACCACATACCGATGTTAATGATAATTGAAATAATGAAAGACCAAATAAAACTTCTTCTTACTTTTT
>CAXHZZ010000033.1:0-24407 GCA_964021635.1 uncultured Tenacibaculum sp. | reverse complement strand
TGATGATGGATCCAGATGCAGATCCGTATGCAATGCCAGAAGAAGGAGCAGAAGAGGAAATGCCAGAAAAATTTGGAGCCTCAGACGTTACCGATCTAAACTGGGTGCAATTAATGAATGCATATACGTGTACAGAATGTGGACGATGTACATCTTCTTGTCCTGCAAATTTAACAGGTAAAGAATTATCACCTCGTAAAATTATGATGGACACCCGAGATCGTTTAGAAGAAGTAGGGAAAAACATCGACGCAAATAACGGAGTCTTTAAAGATGATGGAAAGCAGTTATTAAACGATTATATTTCTCCAGAAGAATTATGGGCTTGTACAAGTTGTAACGCTTGTGTACAAGAATGTCCGATAGGTATTGATCCTTTATCTATTATTATGGAAATGCGTCGTTATTTAGTAATGGAAGAGTCTGCAGCTCCGCAAGAGTTAAATGCAATGATGACCAATATCGAAAACAACGGAGCACCTTGGCAGTATAGTCAACAAGATAGATTAAACTGGAAAGACGAAGATTAATCTAGTAATTCTCAATTCGAGTGATTTTTCTGAAGAATGAAGAAAAATCATATCGAGAATAAAAAAATAAAAAGTTCAACGCTTAAAAATATAAAATTATGAACGTACCAACAATGGCAGATATGATGGCTCAAGGAAAACAACCAGAAGTGTTGTTTTGGGTAGGAGCAGCTGGAAGTTATGATGATAGAGCAAAGAAAATAACCAAATCGTTTGTAAAAATATTAAATACAGCAGGTGTAAACTTTGCTGTGTTAGGTACAGAAGAAAGTTCAACAGGTGATGCAGCTAAAAGAGCAGGAAACGAGTTTTTGTTTCAAATGCAGGCTGTAACTAATATAGAGGTTCTTAACGCTTACGAAGTAAAAACAATAGTTACCTGTGATCCACATTCATTTAATACATTAAAAAATGAATATCCTGGTTTGGGCGGTAAATATGAAGTGTATCATCATACACAGTTTATTAGTAAATTAATAAGTGATGGTCGCTTAGCTATAGATGACGCAAATTTAAAGGGTAAACGAGTAACATACCACGATCCTTGTTATTTAGGTCGCGCAAACGATGTATATGAAAGTCCGCGAGCTTTAATTCGTAGTTTAGGTGTTAAAATGACAGAGATGAAGCGTAGTAAATCTACCGCTTTATGTTGTGGCGCTGGTGGAGCACAAATGTTTAAGGAACCAGAAAAAGGAGCCATGGATATTAATATTTTGCGTACTCAAGATGCTTTAGAAACCAATCCGCAGATCATCGCAACAGGTTGCCCTTATTGTAACACAATGATGACAGATGGTGTAAAGTTTAAGATGAAAGAAGATCAAGTAGTTGTAAAAGATATTGCCGAGCTAATTGCAGAAGCAAATAATTTATAAAATTAAAATATAGCGAATAATTCTCGACTGCGCTCGAACAGACACTAAAATATGTCTTATCGAGCGCAGTCGAGAGGTTTTAATCAAAATTTAAAATGATAAAAAACTATATAAAAGCAGCACGTTTACGAACCTTACCATTATCTATTTCAGGAATTGTTGTAGGGGCTTTTTTAGCAAAGTTTTCAGTGCCTCTTATACGAGAGACTGAATTTGACGGACTTTTAGATGTTGATTTTTTGAATGAAAAAAACTATTTAATTTTTATTCTAGCTATACTTACAACCATAGGTTTTCAGGTATTATCAAACTTTGCAAATGATTACGGAGATGGTGTAAAAGGAACAGACGATAATAGAGAAGGAGAAACTCGTATGGTTTCATCGGGCGCAATTACACCAAAACAAATGAAAACTGCCATGATCGTTACCGGAGCAATAACTTTGGTAATCGCAATTTTACTTATTTATGTTTCTTTCGGAGAAGACAATTTTTTGTATTCAGTGATTTTCTTTTTATTAGGAATCACATCTATAGTTGCAGCAATTAAATACACCGTAGGTAAATCAGCCTATGGTTATAGCGGTTTTGGTGATGTTTTTGTCTTTGTTTTCTTCGGATTATTAGCTGTTGTAGGAACTTACTTTTTATATACAAAACAGTTGAACCTTGTTGTTTTTTTACCTGCAATAACTGTCGGTTTACTAAGTACAGCGGTTTTAAACTTAAATAATATGCGAGATCGTGTAAACGACGCAAAGGTTAACAAAAACACATTAGTAGTTAAAATAGGTGCGAAATCTGCTGAAAATTACCATTATAGTTTACTTATTTTATCGCTTATAACGGCAGTATTATATGTTGTAATAAACTACCAATCGCCATGGCAGTTTTTATTTTTAATGGCCTATATACCAATAGTAAAACACTTAATATTTGTGTATAAAAATAAAGAAGAAGTACTGTTAGATGGCGAATTAAAAAAAGTAGCATTAAGTACATTCTTGTTTGCAATTTTATTTGGTTTAGGTAATATTTTGTAAACAGAAAAAACAATTTTAAAAGAACAATTATGAAAACAATAAAGATAATTTTAGGAATCGTTTCTGCTTTAGTAATCATGTTTTTATTAACAGGGATGGTTATTACCGAGGTTGCTTATACGGCTGAAATAGAAATAGATAAACCAGTAAGCGAAGTTTTCGAAAACGTTGCCAATGTCGATTTAATGAAAAACTGGTTACCAGATATTAAGTCTATCGAAGTAATTGAAAAAAAACCAGGAATAATAGGAAGTACTTATACTGTTACTGCGATAAATAACGGACAAGAAATGAAAATGATTCAGAAAATCACGGCTTATATTCCGAACCAAAAAATTACCTATCAGTTCGATTCAGATCAAATGATAAAAACAGATGATTTTAATTTTATCGCCAACGGAAATAAAACAAAACTAGTCCAAAATTGCAGTGTAAATAGTAAATCATATATGACCGCTTGTTTGTTTCCTTATTTTAAAGGAACCTTTAAAGAATTAAGTTTAGGCTATATGAATCAATTAAAAACAACGCTAGAAAAATAATTTTTTGGGCGTTCGAGCGGGCTTTAAATTACAATCTTTTGCTCGTTTCTCACAAAAGGATTTTCATTGCAATCCCTAACGCAAACAAATAATCGGTTACAATGATAACAGCAACCTATCATAAACACATTCTTAATTTTAAACAAGCCAGCGGAACGTCTCGTGGTGTTTTAAAAACCAAAGAAACTTGGTTTATAAAGTTATCAACAGATAATAAACAAGGTTTTGGAGAATGCGGATTGTTTAGAGGATTAAGTATTGACGACACACCAAATTACGAAGAGAAACTAAAGTGGGTTTGCCAAAATATTAATTTGGGTTTAGTAACCTTATTGGCAGAAACAATTCATTATCCGAGTATTCAATTCGGATTAGAGCAAGCGTTTTTATCGATAGAAGCTAAAAACCCGTTTGAATTATTTCCATCAGATTTTACGAAAGGAGAACAAAATATTGCTATCAACGGATTAATTTGGATGGGCGATAAATCTTTTATGCAACAGCAAATAAAAGAAAAACTACAACAAGGATTTTCAACAATAAAAATGAAAATTGGTGCAATCGATTTTAATACAGAAATCAATTTGTTAAAATCGATACGCAAAGAATTCTCATCAAAAGAAATCACTTTGCGAGTAGATGCAAATGGCGGATTTACATCAAAAAATGCTTTAGAGAAATTACACCGACTTGCTGAATTAGAAATTCATTCTATCGAACAGCCTATAAAACAAGGTCAATGGCAAGAAATGGCAGCTCTGTGTGAAAACACACCATTACCAATTGCTTTAGACGAAGAGTTGATAGGTGTTTTTACATCCGAAGAAAAAGAAAAATGCATCCAAACCATACAACCACAATACATTATTTTAAAACCGAGTTTAGTAGGCGGATTAAAAGGAAGTGAAGAGTGGATTTCTATAGCAAAAAAATACAATGCCGATAATTGGATTACGTCAGCATTAGAAAGTAATATTGGGTTAAACGCCATTGCACAATGGACACATATTTTAAACACTAAATTGCCACAAGGTTTAGGAACTGGTAGTTTGTTTACCAATAATTTCGAGAGTCCGTTAGAAGTTTTAAACGGAAGTTTAGCATACAATCCATTAAAGAAATGGCAATTTAATTTAGACTAACGTCATTCTGAACTTGTTTCAGAATCTCATAAATATTTATAACATATGAATTTTATACAGCAAGCATATAAAGGGCGAAACGATTGGGTTTATTATTTAGCGGGTATTTTGTTGGTTATATTCGGTTGGCAATTTATAGGTATTATTCCTTTGTCAGTTGTAGCGGCATTACATTCGGCTGATTTTGCTGAATTTTCTCATGCTGCAAATGATAGTTTTATGAGTTTAGGAATTAATAAGAACTTGTTTTTGTTTTTAATGATATCCATGTTTGCTATCGGTTTGCTTTTTTTATTCATAACGATAAAATATATTCATAAAAGAGCTGTAAAAACTGTAATAACAAGCAGAGAAAGGGTTGATTGGAATCGATTTTGGTTCGGATTTATAACTTGGGGAAGTGTAGCTGTAAGTATTACGTTATTGGGCATTTTTTTAGCGCCAGGAAATTACACATGGAATTTTAAACCGCTTCCGTTTTTTACTTTAGTAGCCATTTCTTTTTTGTTTTTGCCGTTGCAAACAAGTTTCGAGGAGTTGTTATTTAGAGGTTATTTTATGCAAGGAATAGGAACTTGGTTTAAAAATAGATGGATGCCATTAATTATAACGTCGGTTGCTTTTGGCTTGTTACATGGTGCAAATCCTGAAGTTGAAAAGTTAGGTTATATTTCTATGGTATTTTATATAGGAACAGGCTTCTTTTTCGGAATTACAACTTTAATGGACGAAGGAACTGAATTAGCCTTGGGTTTACATGCTGTAAATAATATTATAGCCGCTTTTTTAGTAACTACTGATTGGATGGTTTTTCAAACAGATGCTTTATTTATTGATACTTCTGAGCCTTCGGTTGATTCTGAAATGTTTTTATCTGTTTTTGTATTCTATCCGTTGCTGTTGTTTTTGTTTTCTAAAAAATACGGTTGGATAAACTGGAAAGGTAAATTGATAGGTAGAATATAAAAACATAAAAGTTGAACAGTTATTATTATTAATTGATGGTAAATATAATTCGTCAACCTGAACTTGTTTCAGGTTCTCATGATAAGAAGTTGTTTTTAAGTGATGAGATTCCGAAATAAATTCGGAATGACGTGAAAAGTATAATTATGAAAGGAAAATAAAACCTTACGTCATTACGAGGTAGAAGAACGAAGTAATCTCTAACTTGAGGTTAGTTTGTTTTAATAAAAATAGATACATGAAAAATCAATTTCATAAAAGCTTTAAATTAAACGGAGTATCATTTTCATCCGAAGAAGAACTGCTTGCTTTTTCTGAAAATATTTCAAGTTCGCTAGCTGTTTTTTTAACAGACTGGTTTAATGAAAAGGATTTTGTAATTGTACAAACATCAGGTTCTACAGGCAAGCCAAAACCAATACAGTTACAAAAAGAGTTTATGAAGAACTCGGCTTTTGCTACAGGAGAATTTTTTGGTTTAACAGAAAATACAACAGCGTTGTTGTGTTTGTCTACAGATTATATTGCGGGTAAAATGATGTTGGTACGCGCTTTAACTTTAGGTTGGCAGCTAGATGTTGTAAAACCGGATTCTAGCCCGTTAAAAGGCATAAAAAAGCGCTATGATTTCTCAGCAATGGTTCCGTTACAGCTAAGAAATTCGTTGAATGAATTACATAAAATAGATAAACTAATTGTTGGCGGTGGCGTAGTATCGAATGATTTAATTTCAGCGATTCAAAATATTGCAACAAAAGTATTTGCTACTTACGGAATGACAGAAACGATTACACATATTGCTGTTAAAAAATTAAATGATTTGTCACTTCTAGCGGAGTCGAGAAAACTTTATAAAACACTTCCAAATGTTTTATTAAGTCAGGATGATAGAAATTGCTTAATAATCGAAGCTCCAAAAGTAACATCAGAAATAATTACGACATATGATGTTGTAAAACTTGTTTCTAAAAAGGAGTTTGAATGGTTGGGCCGTTATGATAATGTTATAAATTCAGGCGGAATAAAACTACATCCAGAGAAAATAGAAGAGAAGTTGTCAGAAATTATTGATCAACGTTTTTTTGTGTCAGGAATTAAAGATGAAGTTTTAGGAGAAAAGTTAATATTAGTTATTGAAGATGCTATTTCGAGTGAAGTCGAGAATCTTTTGTTATCAAAAATTAAAAAAAAGGCATCACTTTCTAAATTCGAAATCCCTAAAGAAATTTATTTTGTTAAAGAGTTTATAGAAACGGAAACAAAAAAAATCCAACGAAAAAAAACGTTGGATTTAATTGAGTTTTAAAATATTTATATAGTTATTACATAACCATACTATGATATACATTTTGTACATCATCATCATCTTCTAATTTTTCTAAAAGCTTTTCAACATCAGCTTGCTGTTCTTCTGAAAGCTTAGTAGTAGTTGTTGGAATTCTTTCAAACCCTGAAGAGATAATTTCTATATTATTTTCTTCAAAATAAGATTGAATAGCGCCAAATTGTTCAAACGGAGCATAGATGATTATTCCTTCATCATCATTAAAGACTTCCTCCACCTCAAAATCGATTAATTCTAGTTCTAACTCTTCTAAATCGACTTTAATATCTTCTTTTTTTACAGTAAAATTACAAACACGATCAAACATAAAAACTACTGATCCTGATGTACCTAAATTACCATCACATTTATTAAAAATGGCACGTACATTCGCTACAGTTCTGTTATTGTTATCGGTTGCCGTTTCTACAACAATCGCAATACCGTGTGGAGCATAACCTTCAAATAAAGCTTCTTTATAATCACTTGTATCTTTATCAGCAGCCTTTTTAATAGCGCGCTCTACATTGTCTTTAGGCATGTTTGCGGCCTTCGCGTTTTGCATTACAGCTCTTAAACGCGAATTTGTATCAGGGTTCGGGCCTCCGTCTTTAATTGCCATTACAATATCTTTACCAATTCTGGTAAATGTTTTAGCCATTGCAGACCAACGCTTCATTTTACGTCCTTTTCTAAGTTCGAATGCTCTTCCCATTTTTTAAGTTTTGTTTATGCAACGGCAAATGTAACTATTGCATTATTTAATTACAATTAAAATCTTTTTTTGATAATCAGATTATTTTCTTTTTCGTCGTAAGCTCTCCAAGTGCCAGATTTCTTTCCGTTTTTATAGCTTCCTTTTATTTTTATATTTCCGTTAGGGTAATACATTTTATATCTTCCGTCTAGCAAACCATCATCTAGTTGTACTTCAAACTTTAGTTTTCCGTCACTATAATATTCCTTGTATTCGTTTGCGCTTAAATCAGAAGGATTAATTTCTTTAATATTAAAAATAGCATCAGCAGGTTTTACAGAAAGGCTGTCTTTTTTGGGAGCCAATTTTAAGGCTAATTCTTTTTTTAATTTTTGATTAAAAGTAACTTGTTCTTTTACAAATTTTGGTTCGTTAAAAGTAGTTGTGATATTACTTTTAAAAATATTTCCTTCAGAAGTTAATTGAATACCAAGTTGATTGAAACAGATTAAATAATCTTTGTTTTCCTTTATTTGAAGCTGTGTTTTTTTATCAACAAAACTAACTAAATCATTATAAATATAAGGCGTATTTATATAGGTGAAAATGGTAGACTTGTTGTCGAATAGATAGTTGAACTCTTTAAATTCTTTAGAGGAAGCTAAAGTGTAATTGGTAATGTTATTATTAATAATTTCTTTTAAAGTATTCGGGTTCGCACTAAAAATAACATAATCATTAATAATAGTAAAATATGGTTTTTCCATTTTTTTAAACATATTACCAGCAACTATTTTAAAGAAACCCTTTAGGTCTAAAAAGTTAATAGTGTGTTTTTTGTAGGTAATTTGTTTAAATTGTAAAGGTGTTTTTTCTTTTATTTTTGATAAAATGAAATTCAAGTTTTCTGAAGCATCATCAATATCAGTAGTTTTAAAAATTGCTGCAACATCTTTTTTGTTTCTAGAAAGTGAAGAGTTAAAGTGTATTAAAGCAACTTCATTACCAATCCAACTATACACATTTTCTTTTATATTAATGTCGAGTGTGTTTTCGATTTCTTTAATTTGCTGATTATAAATTTCGAATTCTTGCGGTTTCTCTTTTTTTAATTCTTCGAAGTTTTCTTGAAAGGTGTCAAAACTATCAAAAGCAAAACTTACGTATAAAGCAGTGTTTTTTGGAGCAACATTGGCAATAGTTCTTTTACCTTTTCCTGATTTTTGAATAGCGGTTAGGTAGCTTTCTGAATTTTCTTGCACATTGGTAAATCCTTCTGCCTGAATAATAGTTCCTTCAATTAAAGAAACATCAAAGCCAGAATAATAAAGAGAGTTTTGAATATTTTCAGCGACTTCTTTGTTTGCTTTATTTGTAAAACAAGAAAGATATTTGTGTAAGTATTTGTACTGAAAAAACACTTTAAAAAAACCATCTTCAGGAGTTTCTTTAGTAATCTCCACAAAATTAACATCTCTACCAATTACGGGTTTTTGATATTGATTTATGGAGTTTTCTACTAAAATATGAGTGTACGAAGCTATTAACTGGTTCTTGATAAAAGCAATATGCAATGTTTCTCTTTTGCTCTTGTCGTATAGCTCTGTTATTTCGTGGTTTTGAAATATTCTTTTTGTAATTTTAAAACTGTCGCCTGTTAGTTGTGATATACTGCTTTTAAAAAAATCGAGTTTCGAAAGTTTCTCTAGATCAACAATATATAAGAAGTCGTAATTTTTAGGTTTGTAAACATGCGCAGATATTAATACATCGCGCTCGCCAATAAAATTAAGAATACTTTTTTGCTCTTTTACAATATTATCGAGTGTATTGGCGCTTTTACTAATGTCATTAAAATAAGCGTTCTTTTTAAGGTGTTGCCATATTTCACTAGCATTAATTTCTTCCCAAGTATCAATAGGTCTTTCGGTATCTAAAATAAAAACAGCATCATTAGGTACAAGATAAATAGGTTTTATATTATCTTCTTCAGCAAGTGTGAAAACATAAGTTTGATATGCTAAAAAGCCTAAAAAGGCTAGTAGCATAGTCCATAAAATCTTTTTTCTCATAACTACTAATGATGTGTGAAATTATACTTGAATAACGCCTAGATTAAATTTCTTTTCGATAGGCGCATGATCAGCAGCTTCAATACCCATAGAAATCCATGTTCTGGTATCTAACGGATTAATTACACCGTCTGTCCAGATTCTTGCAGCTGCATAATATGGTGAAATTTGTTTATCGTATTTAGATTTTATTTTTTCGAATAATTCAGCTTCTTTTTCAGGGGTAATTTCTTCTCCTTTTTTCTTTAATGAAGCAGTTTCTATTTGTAATAAAACCTTTGCAGCAGAGTTTCCACTCATCACTGCTAATTCGGCACTTGGCCAAGCAGCAATTAACCTAGGGTCGTAAGCTTTACCACACATAGCGTAGTTTCCTGCTCCGTAAGAATTACCAATAACGATAGTAAATTTAGGAACAACTGAATTACTTAAGGCATTTACCATTTTAGCACCATCTTTAATAATTCCGCCATGTTCAGATTTAGATCCTACCATAAAACCAGTAACATCTTGTAAGAAAACTAACGGTATTTTTTTCTGATTACAGTTAGCGATAAAACGAGTTGCTTTGTCGGCAGAATCGTTATATATCACTCCACCAAATTGCATTTCGCCTTTTTTAGTTTTTACTAACTTTCGTTGGTTAGCGACAATACCAACAGCCCAACCATCTATGCGACCGTAACCTGTAATAATTGTTTTTCCGTAACCTTCTTTATATTGTTCAAATTCAGAATTATCAACCAAACGATTGATAATCTCTAACATGTCATATTGAGCATTTCTTTCTTTCGGAAGAATTCCGAATATATCTTGTTCATTTTCTTTTGGAGGAAAAGCTTCTTTGCGGCTGTAGCCAGCTTTGTCGTAATCTCCTATTTTATCAACAATAAACCTTATTTTGTCAAGGGCATCTTTATCATCTTTGGCTTTGTAATCGGTAACTCCCGATATTTCACAATGAGTTGTTGCGCCACCTAAAGTTTCGTTATCGATACTCTCGCCAATTGCAGCTTTTACTAAATAGCTTCCGGCTAAGAAAATGCTAGCAGTTTTATCTACAATCATAGCTTCATCGCTCATAATTGGTAAATAGGCACCACCGGCAACACAGCTTCCCATAACAGCAGATATTTGTGTAATACCCATGCTACTCATTACAGCGTTGTTTCTAAAAATACGACCAAAGTGTTCTTTGTCCGGAAAAATCTCATCTTGTAATGGTAAATAAACCCCAGCAGAGTCTACTAAATATATAATTGGTAATTTATTTTCTATTGATATTTCTTGTGCTCTTAAATTCTTTTTTCCTGTAATAGGAAACCATGCACCTGCTTTTACGGTTGCATCATTGGCAACAACAATGCATTGTTTACCGCTTATGTAACCTATTTTTACAACGACACCACCAGAGGGGCATCCACCATGCTCTTCGTACATTTCTTCACCTGCAAAAGCTCCGATTTCTATCGATTTAGTATTGTCATCTAAAAGATACTCAATACGCTCTCTTGCCGTTAATTTTCCTTTTTCATGATGCTTGTCAATACGTTTTTGTCCGCCACCTAATTTTACTTTGGCAAAGCGTGTGCGTAAATCTGATGCTAAAAGTTTATTGTGGTCTTCGTTTTTGTTGAAGTTAAGATCCATTTGTAAGTTATTTGTTTGCGATTGCTAAAGTAAGAAAAACCGTTTATACTACAAGTCGTTTAAGTGTAGGATTGAATGATGTTTTCTATTGTTTTTGCAATTTCGTTGTTTCTAGTTTTTTTGTTTAAAATACGTGGTTCGGCCACACGTTCTTTACAGTTTTTAATAGCGCAAGTTTCACAGGTAACACCTACGGTTTTCTTGGTAAAAGTGTTTTCTTTAAAAAACTGAATTTTTTTCTTTAAATGAGGTGAAAGTAACATTCCGATGTTTACACTTCGGTTGTTGTTATCTTTAAAAGGATCAGCAGTTGCGGCAGATAATACTAGGTATTCGTTTTTAGTATTTTCGTAAGAGGAAATTTGTATTCCGTATGAAGAGTTTTTATCTGTCGATTTTTCTAAATCTTTTATTGTTTCTATCGAAAGCCATCTTCTGCAGTAGTGTTCATTATTTCTATTTGCGTGTGGTGCTTGTTGTTGTGTAATGTGTAGCTCTTTAGATAGTTTAAAAAATCCTGAGTTTTCTTTATGTGTAAACCGTAAAAAGAATAAATTTTTAATATTAAAATGCTTCGGTAAAATATTAGTTAATCGCTGATAAAATGTTTCGTCAGAACAATTATAATTCTTCGTTATTTTATGTAATTGTAACGGTTGCCATTCTTTTAATGAAAAAAAATGAGTTAAGTTTTCTATTAAATTATCTTTTGGTATTATTAAAGCACCTGCAAAATAAGAAGCTATAAAATTATTTAAAACCTGATCAAAACTCTCGAATTTTATCCAAGGAAAAGTATATAAACGGTTTTCAATTTTTAAATAGTTGTACGCTATTTCTTTGGCGTATATGAATGTTTTTTGAGCTTCGTTTACGGTGTCGTAAATGAGTAACGTTTTGTTTTTGGGGATGTAAATAGTTCTTAATTCTAATAATTTTTGATGCTTAGAGAGTTCTTTATTGTTAATGGTGTAACCATATTCGCTAATTAAAATATCTTCTAAATCTTTAGAGTTGATAGGTTTGTTTAGGTTTATGTGGTATGCTTTGGCAAAAGCGACAACATTGTTTTCTATATCTTCAAAATAATTATTATGCGCCTCTTGATAAGAGCGTAATGAAGCTAAGAAGAAATTTTCTCGAGTTAAATTATAGTTTTGAGATATTTTTATAATAGTACTAATAAACGCATTTACTTTCGCAGGAGCATTTGCTACAATATCTATTAAGTTACTTTCTTTAATACCGAATAAGTCTAACGGAATTTCTTTTAAAATTTTAGATTGTAAAATCTCACCAATAGGAGCCAGATTTTTATCAAGTTTTAAAGAAACTAAATGATCGTAAGTAACTTCTAGCTTTTCTGAAAGAATTACAATTTTATCCGTCTTAGGATATTTTTTCCCCTTCTCAATCTCGTTTAAATAGGATTTTGATAAACCGGTAAGTTTAGCTAATCCGAAAAGAGATAGCTTTTTATCTGTACGTATTTGTTTTAGCTTTAATCCAAAAACAAGTCTAATGTATTCTTCTTCCAAAAAAAATTAATTAAAAGATTCGCAATTCAAAGGTATTAAAATTAGCGAATTAATAAAAACTGGTGTATTTCTATTTTTTAGCGAACGTTCGCTATTTATTTTCGTTTATTTTTTATATCATTGAACTATCAATAAAAAAATAAGTAGTTATGAGTCAGGATGTTTTGGTAAAAGGAATTCAATATGTAGGTTTTAATGAGGCTAATTATAAAAGTGTTTTAACAGATGATGCAAAACTGTTTTTAACTCGTCTTCATGAAAAATTTAACAAAAATCGATTACAGTTATTAGAGGAAAGAGAAATTGATCAGGCTTATTTTAATATGGGTAATTATCCTTCTTTTCCTTCAGAAACAAAAACTATTAGAGAGGGTGATTGGGTGTGTGCAGAATTGCCTCACGATTTATTAGATAGAAGAGTTGAAATTACTGGGCCGGTGGATCGTAAAATGGTTATTAATGCTTTAAACTCTGGTGCTAAAACTTTTATGGCAGATTTTGAAGATAGTAACTCACCTAATATCTCAAATAATTTAGAGGGGCAGATTAACTTAAGAGATGCAAACAATAAAACAATCTCGTTTTATAACGAGAAAAAAAATAAAACATATTCACTAAATAATCAAACAGCAACGTTATTGGTAAGACCAAGAGGACTGCATTTAAATGAAAAACATTTTGTTATAAATGGAGAAGAAATGTCTGGCTCTTTGGTTGATTTCGGATTGTATTTTTTTCATAATATTAAAACCTTACAAGAGCAAAACTCAGCAACTTATTTCTACTTACCAAAATTAGAGCATTATAAGGAAGCCCGTTGGTGGAATGATGTTTTTGTGTTTGCACAAGAGTATTTAAATATTCCGCTGAAAACAATAAAAGCAACGGTGTTGATTGAAACAATTACAGCTAGTTTTCAGTTAGATGAAATTATATATGAGTTAAAAGATCATATGGCTGGTTTAAACTGTGGTCGTTGGGATTATATCTTCTCATATATTAAAAAGTTTAAAAATCACAAAGGTTTTATGGTTCCAAATAGAGATCAGATAACAATGAAAACTCCGTTTATGGAAGCATATTCATTACGTGTAATTCAAACATGCCATAAGCGAAAAGTACATGCAATGGGAGGTATGGCAGCGCAAATTCCGATTAAAAATGATAAAAAAGCTAATGATGCTGCCTTTGCGAAAGTATTTGCAGATAAGGAACAAGAGGTAAAGAATGGGCACGATGGTACATGGGTTGCACATCCAGGCTTGGTAAAAATAGCAATGGATGTTTTTAATGAAAATATGACTACGAAAAACCAAATTCATATTTCTAGAGATGATGTAAAAATTTCTGAAACTGATTTAGTTGAAATACCAGGGGGAACCATTACTGAAGAGGGAATTAGAAAAAATATAAATGTTGGTATCTTATATATGGAAAGTTGGTTGCGCGGAAACGGAGCGGCAGCTTTGTATAACTTAATGGAAGACGCTGCTACGGCAGAAATTTCAAGAACTCAGGTTTGGTTGTGGTTACAGCGTAATGTAAAGATTGAAGATGGTGGAAGTTTTAATCTTTCGATGTATCAATCATTAAAGGAAGAAGAGTTAGAAAAAATTAAAAATTTAGTAGGCGAAAGTAGTTTTACAAATGGAAAATTTACACTAGCGATTGAGCTATTTGATGAATTAGTTGTGTCAAAAGAATACAAAGAGTTTTTAACGCTTTCGGCATACAAACACATATAAAAAAAGTGTCTCGCAACTACGGCAATAGTTTGCGAGACGGAATTATCAAAATCTAGAAAACTTCAATAATTAAAAAACAAACTTATGAAAAATTTAGCGCAAGGAAGTTATAATTCGACATTAGAAACCGTAAAATCTCTTAAGAAAAAATACGGCAGTACTTGGGATGCTATTACTTCTGAAAATGCGGCTAGAATGATTATGCAAAATCGTTTTAAAACAGGTTTAGAAATTGCTAAATATACAGCAGGTATCATGAGGAAAGATATGGCAGAATATGATGCAGATTCATCAAAATATACACAGTCTTTAGGTTGTTGGCATGGATTTGTGGCGCAGCAAAAAATGATATCAGTAAAAAAACATCATCAAACCACTAGTAAAAGATATTTGTATTTATCGGGCTGGATGGTAGCGGCGTTAAGATCTGAATTTGGACCACTTCCTGATCAATCAATGCATGAAAAAACAGCTGTTTCTTCATTAATTAGCGAGATTTATGATTTTTTACGTCAAGCAGATGCAATTGAGTTAAATGATTTATTTAGAAGATTAGAAAATGGTGAAGATGTACAAGATAAAATAGATAATTTCGAAACTCATATTGTACCGATTATAGCAGATATTGATGCAGGTTTTGGTAACGAAGAAGCAACATACCTTTTAGCAAAAAAAATGATTGAAGCTGGTGCTTGTGCTATTCAAATTGAAAATCAGGTTTCTGATGCAAAACAATGTGGTCATCAAGACGGAAAAGTAACGGTTCCTCACGAAGATTTTATAGCGAAGTTAAATGCAATTAGATATGCATTTTTAGAATTAGGTGTAGAAAACGGAATTATAGTGGCGCGAACCGATTCTGAAGGCGCAGGTTTAACTCAAAAATTACCAGTAAGTCAAGAACCTGGAGATTTAGCATCGCAGTATTTAGCTTTTGTAGAAGCGGAGGAAATTGCAATTGACGAAGCTAAAGAGGATGATGTTTTATTGAAGAGAGACGGAAAATTAGTGCGTCCGGTAAGATTGTCAAACGGATTGTATAAGTTTAAAGAAGGTTCTAATATTGATAGAGTTGTGTTAGATTGTGTTACGAGTTTACAAAATGGGGCAGATTTATTATGGATCGAAACGCCAACTCCGCATGTAGGGCAAATTGCAAATATGGTTAATAGGGTAAAAGAAGTGGTGCCTAACGCCAAATTAGTATATAATAATTCGCCTTCTTTTAATTGGACATTAAACTTCCGTAATCAAGTATATGATGCCATGTTTATTGATGGAAAAGATATGTCTTTTTATGATAAAAATAATTTAATGGATATTATATATGATGACTCGGAATTATGCAGGATAGCGGATCAGAAAATTAGAACTTTTCAAGCAGATAGTGCACGTGAAGCAGGTATTTTTCATCATTTAATAACTTTACCAACATACCATACAACAGCGCTTCATATGAATGATTTAACGGAAGGTTATTTTGGAGAGGACGGAATGTTAGCGTATGTAAAAGGAGTACAAAGGCAAGAAATTAGAAAAGGAGTTTCGTGTGTGAAGCATCAAAGAATGGCAGGTTCTAATCTAGGAGACGATCATAAAACCTTCTTTGCAGGTGATAATGCTTTAAAAGCAGGAGGAGAGAAAAACACGTCAAATCAGTTTGAAGTAAAACAAGTAGAAAAAAGAAAAATTAAAATGGCTGTTTAATAAATTAGAAATGTATAATTAGTTAATTATATATTTTATTTTGAAGTGAAAACTCCAGCGAAAGCTGGAGTTTTTTAATTATTTAGATGTAGTTCCATTTTAATATTACAACGTTCGTACGGGCAATTTTCTTCAACCGGAATTTCTATAAATCCATATTTTTTATAGATGTAAATAGCGTTTTCTAAGGCGGTATTAGAATATAAAATTAGGTTGTTTAATTGTAAATCAGTTTTAGCAAAATTTATACAATGCTGCATTAATTGTTGTCCGATTTTAAAACCTCTGTGTTTTGGTGAAACGGCCATTTTCGTTAACTCGAAAGTAGTTCCTTTAGGCATTAAGGCAACTGTACCAATAATTTCATCATTTAATTTTGCAAAAAATATATGTCCGCCTTTATTAATGATGTATTTAGTAGGGTTGCTTAAAACCTCTTCATCAAAAGGTTCAACATAAAAAAAGGTTTTCAGCCATTCAATATTTAAGTCATAAAAATGAGCAGAATATTGAGTTTTAAAATTTTCTATTGCTATTGTATTCATTTTACAAAAGTATAAAATACTATTGTTTTATAATATTGAAATTTACCTTGAAATTAATATCCATGGAAAATAAAATATAATTTAGTATCTTTGTACAAGGTTTTAAACATATAAAAATGAAAAAAAATAAAATTATATATTACGTATCAACAGGTTTATTATCATTGTTAATGTTGTTTTCTGCAGGAATGTATTTGTTTAATCATGAAGCAGTAATGCATATGTTTACAAACTTCGGATACCCAACATATATTATTTATCCGTATGCAGCTGCAAAAATATTAGGGCTAGTTGCTATTTGGTTTGTTGCAAACAAAACAATTAAAGAATGGGCGTATGCAGGTTTTTTCTTTGCATTTATACTTGCTTTTTTTGCACATGTTATGATTGGTGATGGTGAGCAAACAGCAGTATTGGTTGCCATGATTTTATTAATAACTTCGTATGTATATAGTAAAAAAATATAAAGATAAATGGCAAGTAAAGTATCTTCAGAAACCATATTAACAACTAATAATTATTTTGCAGAGGCAACTATGCGAAATTATAAGGCGGTAATTGATGTGCCAACAAATAAAGGCGGTAATGATAAAGGACCAACGCCTGTAGAGTATTTATTAACAGCCATTGGAAGCTGTGTTTCAATTACATTACGAATGTATGCAGAGCGTAAAAAATGGGATGTTGGTAAAATAACGGTTAATGTAACTCAGGAAGAAGAGTTAACATCCGAAGGAATTAAAAAAACATTAACAGAAGAAATATCTTTTGAAAAAGAAGTTACTGAGACGCAAAGAATTAAGTTGTTAGAAATGGCAGCGAAATGTCCTGTAGCTAAAATGGTAAAAGGAGAAACTCCAATAACATCTAAAATAATTTAAGCATGAAAAAAATAATAGCATTTGCAGGTAGCAATAGTAAAAAATCAATCAATAAAGAATTAGCAATTTATGCTGCTAGTTTAGTTGATGGAACAGAAATAAATATCTTAGATTTAAATGATTTTATATTACCAGTTTATGGAGTCGATGAAGAAACTGTAAACGGAATACCGAAGAATGCTCAGAAGTTTTTTGATTTAATTCAAGATGCAGACGGAATTATCTTATCGTTAGCAGAACATAATGGGAATTTTACCGTAGCATTTAAAAATACGTATGATTGGATGTCTCGTATTAATCAGAAATTATGGAATAACATTCCGATGTTATTAATGGCAACATCGCCAGGAGCAAGAGGTGGAGCATCTGCTTTATCAATAGCTAAAAACGGATTCCCGCATATGGGCGGAAATGTAGTTGCTGATTTTTCACTACCTAGTTTTTATGATAGTTTTAAAGAAGGAAGTATTGTAAATGAAGCATTAAATGAGCAGTTAAAAGAAGCTGTTACCATATTTAAAAACTCATTATAAGTAGTTAAATGAGTTGACTTTATATTCCTTGGAATTTAAAAGTGCTTTTTTGTAAATTTGTATCAATTAAAGAAGTGAAAAATGAAGATTATTATATACGGTAGAAAAGGACATGCTCATACAGTAGCTTTTAAAAATTATTTACGAATGGCAGGTATTCCGTTTGAATATAAAGATGTAGCAACTGATGAAAAGGCTAAAGAACATACAAAAGAATTATATGATGGGGTTTTAAAATACCCAACATTATTTATTAATGATGAGGTGTATTTAACACCAACTTCTGATGATTTTAATAAAATATTAAAGGAAGCTAGCCTAAAAGGTTAAGCAGTTTTTATACTAATTATGATGAATTAAAAATGGGAGATATTTCTAAAGACATAAAATCTAAATTTCCAAATAATAAAGTTAAAGCTTTAATAAATATTAAATACACTGCAAATTGGTTAAGTAGTAACGAGAATGAATTTTTTAAACCATACGGTATTTCACCACAGCAATTTAATATTCTAAGAATTTTACGAGGCGCAGGAGAGGCTATAAAAGTGCAGGTTATTAAAGACCGTATGATAGAGCGTGCACCAAACGCAACTCGTTTGATGGATAAATTATGTGATAAAAAATTCATAGAAAGAATTCGTTGTGAGCATGATAGAAGAGTGGTATACATTAATATATCTAAACAAGGATTAGAATTATTAAGTACTATAGATACATCACTAAATTTAGACTATTTAGGTAATTTAACCGACAAAGAGGCTGCTCAGCTAAGTGATTTATTAGATAAAATAAGATAATTTATTTAGTAGTTATAAGATTGAAATTGAATAATTATGTGAAAATATTTTCCATGGAGATTACTTGGTGTTAAATCAATATAAAATGAATAAACTAAAAACAATACAACATAAAGTAGCGAGTCCTTTAGTTAATATGGGGCCAATAAAACTGCGACAACCATTACCAGCAGAAGGAATCGAAAATGTAGATCCTTTTTTGTTATTACACCATTACGGACCGTATGCAATTAGTGAATTTAACAATCCGTTTGATTTAGGACCGCATCCACATCGTGGCTTTGAACCAATTACATTATTATTTAAGGGAGAACAATTGCATAGAGATTCTTTAGGTAATGAAATGATCGTAAAAGCTGGAGATGTACAATGGACAACTGCTGGAAGAGGGATAGTTCATGCAGAAGGTCCATCAAAAGAATTTATTAAAAAAGGAGGTGATTTAGAAGGAATTCAATTGTGGTTAAACTTACCAGCATCAAAAAAAATGATGCCAGCTAATTATCAACATTTAAAAAGTGAATATATCCCTATAATTGAAAACGATGATGAAACTATTCAGTTAAAAGTCATTGCGGGAACACAAAATGATAAAGTTGGTTTGATAAAAACACAAACAGCAGTGAATGTTTTTACGTTAAAAGCTAAAGAGTCAGGAAGTATAGAAATTAATATTCCTGAAGATCATCAGTCGTTAGTTTATTTGTTAGATGGTGAAATTCTGATAAATGAATCAACAGTATTAAAAAAAGGAGAAATACAGATGGTTGTTTTCAATGAAGATGGAAATGTAATAAAAATTGAAGCAAAAGATACATCCAACTTGTTGGTACTTTCAGGAGCGCCTATTAAAGAAAAAATAACGCAATACGGACCTTATGTAATGAACACGCAAACCGAAATTATGGAAGCTATGCGCGATTATCAAAAAGGAAAAATGGGTTATTTATATTAATATTTTTACAAAAAATAGTTTTGGTTTTAACAGTCGCTATTATATATTTTATGAATGCGATAAATATTTAAAAAAATGAAAAAAATAATTCACAGAGCAGCCTCTAGAGGTTATGCAGATCATGGTTGGTTAAAGTCTAATCACACGTTTAGTTTTGGAAGTTATCAAGATTTTGAAAGAATGAATTTCGGAATGCTCCGTGTTTTAAATGATGATATTGTACAGCCAAAAATGGGCTTTGGTACACATCCTCATAAGAACATGGAAATTATTTCTATTCCGATTTCTGGTGCATTATCTCATAAAGATAGTTTAGATAACAAACGTTCTATAGAAGTAGGAGAAGTGCAAGTGATGAGCGCCGGAACAGGAGTAACACATTCTGAATTTAATGATAGTAAAACAGATGAAGTTAATTTTTTACAACTTTGGATTATACCGGAAATAGAAAATGTAACGCCATATTACAATCAAAAAATGTTTGATAAAGCTGGGAGGAAAAACAAATTTCAAATATTAGTATCTCCAAAAGATAAACAAATAGCAGATTCTTTACCTATAAATCAACAAGGGTATATAGCGATGATTGATTTAGATAAAGGTATAGAAGTTACCTATGAATTAAAAAATGCAGCTTATTTTTTCTTAATAGAGGGATCTATTGATATAGAAAAAGAAACGCTAGAAGCAAGAGATGCAATAGGTATATATGATGTAAACACCGTAAATATTACTGGTAATAAAAATAGTAAATTATTGGTTGTTGATGTACCCATGAGTATGTAATAATAATTGAATTTATTTAAAAAAAAACTTAGTTCTCTTTTAAGATCTCTTTAGCAGAAGAAAAGAGGTGTAACTATATTAGTTTAATATATACGTTATAATTTTTATTCCGTAACAGATATTAATATCATAGGAGTTATTTATTAATATTTTATGATTTTGTAATTAGTTGTTTTACTTTTTAAGTTCAAAAAATAAACATATATTGCAAAGTATTATGCATGCATAATACTTTTAAATATTCAATTCATGAAATACAAACATATATTTGAGCCATTAGATTTAGGTTTTACAACCTTAAAAAATCGTATTTTAATGGGCTCTATGCATACAGGTTTAGAAGAAGAAAAAAACGGTACAGAAAGAATTGCAGCATATTATGCAGAGCGTGCTAGAGGAGGAGTAGGATTAATTATTACAGGAGGAATTTCACCAAATATTCAAGGTTGGACAGCTCCATTTTCTGCTAGAATGAGCACAAAAAAACATGCAAAAGAACATAAAGTAGTTACAGATGCAGTGCATAAAGAAGGAGGTAAAATATGCATGCAAATTTTACACTCTGGTCGTTATGGGTATCATCCAGTAACAGTAGCACCCTCAAAAATACAAGCACCAATTAATCCGTTTAAACCGTTTAAATTAAAACAATCAGGAATTCGTAGAACGGTTAAAGATTTTGTGAACTGTGCAAAATTATCTCAAGAGGCTGGTTATGACGGAGTAGAAATTATGGGTTCAGAAGGTTATTTAATTAACCAGTTTATAGTAAAAAGAACCAATAAAAGAACCGATAATTATGGAGGAAGTTATGAAAACAGAATCCGTTTAGCTGTTGAAATCGTTGAAAAAATTCGTAAAAGCGTCGGTGAGAATTTTATTATCATTTACCGACTATCGATGTTAGATTTAGTTGAACAAGGAAGTTCATGGGAAGAAGTTGTTCAGTTAGGTAAAGAAATTGAAAAGGCAGGAGCTACTATAATTAACACTGGTATTGGTTGGCACGAAGCACGAATTCCTACCATTGCAACATCGGTACCAAGAGCAGCATTTACTTGGGTAACACAAAAAATGAAAGAAGAATTATCAATTCCGTTGATAACTTCTAACCGAATAAACATGCCAGAAACGGCAGAGAAAGTATTAGCTGAAGGACATGCAGATATGGTTTCTATGGCACGTCCGTTTTTAGCAGATCCTGAATGGGTAAACAAAGCTAGAGAAGAAAAGGATGATGAAATAAATACCTGTATTGCTTGTAATCAAGCTTGCTTAGATCACGCTTTTCAGAAAAAAGTAGCAAGCTGTTTGGTAAACCCAAGAGCTTGTCATGAAACAGAATTCAATTATAATCAAGCAGAGAAAAAGAAAAAAATTGCAGTTGTAGGTGCAGGGCCAGCAGGCTTGGCGGCATCAACCATTGCTGCTCAAAGAGGTCATGAGGTTACACTTTTTGATGCAGATAAAGAAATAGGAGGTCAGTTTAATATAGCGAAACAAATTCCGGGTAAGGAAGAGTTTTATGAAACTATCCGTTATTTTAATAAGCAATTAGAACTGCATAATGTTACTGTAAAATTAAACACAAGAGTATCTGCAGATGATTTAGCGAAAGATAATTTTGATGAGGTTGTAATTGCTACAGGAATAAAACCTAGAGAGTTAAAAATTAGCGGAATCGATCATGAGAAAGTATTAAGTTATATTGATGTTGTTAAGTTTAAAAAACAAGTAGGTAAGAGAGTTGCTGTTATTGGAGCAGGAGGAATAGGGTTTGATGTATCAGAATATTTAGCACACGAAGGAGAAAGTACAGCTTTAAATATTGATGCTTGGTTAAAAGAATGGGGAATCGATAAAACTCTAACTGCAAGAAGCGGAATAGAAGGTGTGAAAGCAGCAATACATCCATCGCCAAGAGAAATTTTTATGTTTAAACGAAGTAAAGGTAAGTTTGGTGCAAATCTTGGAAAAACAACAGGTTGGATTCATCGCGCAACTTTAAAGAAGAAAAAAGTGCAATTTATGAATGAAGTGCAATACACTAAAATTGATGACGAAGGATTGCATTACATTCAAAATGAAGAGCAGAAAATATTAGCGGTTGATCATGTAATTATTTGTGCAGGTCAAGTTCCGTTAAAAGAATTACTAGTGCCTTTAGAGGCCAAAGCAATAAAAACACATGTAATTGGTGGTGCAGATTTTGCATCAGAGTTAGATGCTAAAAGAGCTATAAATCAAGGTAGTAGGTTGGCAGCAAAAATATAACAATAAATAGAATTAAAATATTAAAAAATCCTACATCAAGTAGGATTTTTTTGTTGCATAATTAAACTGTATTTTTAGCAAACTAATAAGAAAAAACAAACATGAAATCATTCACAATAAAAGAAATTAATTCATTGTTAAAGGGGGAGTTAATCGGAGATTGTTCCGTAGAAATTACCGCTCCAGAGCAAATTGAAAAAGCAAAAAAAGGACAAATTACTTTTATTGGAAATAAGAAGTTTGCCCGTTTGTGGGAAAACTCAAATGCAAGTGCAGCAATTATTGATGCTAAAATAGAAATGAAGCCAGAAGAAGGTAGAGCATTTATTAAAGTAACAAATGCAGATTTAGCAATGGCAACATTATTAGAAGCATTTCAGGAAGTAGGTCCACATTTCGAAACAGCTATTCATCCGACTTCAGTAATTGATAAAACGGCAAAAATAGGTGTAGGTGCTAAGGTTGGCGCAAATACTTATGTTGGTAAAAATGTGATTATTGGAGATGGCGTTATTTTATATCCGAATGTTTCAATTTTTGATGATACGACTATTGGAAACAATACCATTGTTTGGTCAGGGACTGTAATTAGAGAAAGAAGTGTAATAGGGAATGATTGTATTTTTCATGCTAATGTGAGTATTGGTGCAGATGGATTTGGTTACAGACCAAGTGAAAATGGGTTGACTAAGATTCCGCACATAGGTAATGTAGTTATCGGAAATCAGGTTGAAATAGGAGCCAATTCATGTGTAGATAGAGGGAAGTTTAGTTCTACTATTTTAGGAGATGGATGTAAGATTGATAATTTAGTACAAATTGGTCATAACTCGGTATTAGGTAGATTTTGCATTATGGCAGGAAATAGTGGTTTAGCAGGGTCTGTTACTTTAGGAGATGGTGTTGTTATTGGCGGAAGCGCTTCAATAAAAGATCATACAACAATTCATTCAGGCGCAAAAGTAGGAGCAGGATCAGGTGTTATTGCTGATGTAGCAGCTGGTAAAACTGTAGTTGGATATCCGGCAACAGATGCACGTGAAATGATGAAACAATGGGTTGCTTTACGCAAGTTAGCAAGGAGTTAAATAAATATACCTTTTAAAGAATCTTACTTCTGGTAAGATTTTTTTATGCGAATTATTTAAAGAGAAAATAAATGTCGATATTTGCAGTTCACATTTTTTATAAAGAGTAAATTATGGCAATGAATAAAAATACTGTCCTAGCGTGGGCAACGTTTATAATGATTTTAATAGGTCTTTTACTAGTATGTTTAGGGGCTTTTAGATATGATGAAGTAGCTGGCTATGGTTTTGCAGCAGTGGGTTTAGGTTTCTTTGCAAATGCATGGGTTTTTAATGCTTTAAAAGGACGAGTTTAATTAATAAAAAATAATAAAATGTCAGACGATAAGAAAGTCATTTTTTCAATGAATAAGGTCTCTAAGACCTATCAAAGTACCAACAAACAAGTTTTAAAAGATATTTATTTAAGCTTCTTTTACGGAGCTAAAATTGGTATTTTAGGTTTAAACGGATCGGGTAAGTCTACCTTATTAAAAATTATTGCAGGAGTAGAAAAAAATTTCCAAGGAGATGTAACTTTTTCACCAGGATATAAAGTTGGCTATTTAGAGCAAGAACCAAAGTTAGATGACAGTAAAACTGTTATAGAAATTGTAAAAGAAGGTGTTGCAGAAACAGTTGCTATTTTAGAGGAATACAACAAAATCAACGATATGTTTGGTTTAGAAGAGGTGTATTCTGATGCTGATAAAATGGATAAGTTAATGGCGC
>CAXHZZ010000032.1:0-24855 GCA_964021635.1 uncultured Tenacibaculum sp. | reverse complement strand
ACTGGTGCCTTAGCTCAGTTGGTAGAGCAAAGGACTGAAAATCCTTGTGTCCCTGGTTCGATTCCTGGAGGCACCACCGAAAAAACCCGAACTTTTGTTCGGGTTTTTTATTTTTACAACATGAAAAAAACTCATTGCTTTAACAATGAGTTTTTAGTTTTATTTTAATCTGAATTGCATCTCTACAGGTAAATGATCTGAAGCTTGCTCAAAATCATTCAATACTTTTCCGCTTATATATTCAATAGAGTTTTCTGTATAAAAAATATAATCTATTCGTTCGAAAGGATTTTTACTATTAAATGTATTTGAAGTATTTACAGCGTTAAAAGCAGCATTTCCTATTCCGTTCATTTTAAATATTTTTTTTACTGCCGCACTCTCATCTCTTGCTCTTGAATTAAAATCACCTAATAATATTGTTGGGTATTTGTCTTTGTATTGATTAAACAGCTCTAAAACATACTCAAATTGACGAACTCTAGTATCTTTATCAAAAGCCTCTAAATGAACATTTATTAATACCATTTCTTTGCCTTCTAAAACAACCTTTACAACTTGCGCCAATCTTTCTAAATACAAAGCATCTCTATAAAAAGGATTGTCTGGTACACGTTCTAAAACAATACGCTCGTATTCTTTTAATTTATATTTACTGATAATTGATTGACCCGAAATTACTTTTCCGAAATGCATGCTTGGTGGCCAATACGGAAAAGGTACATAACGCTCGTCCCAATTTACACCTCTTGCCGCGTAATTATATCCTAAATTCATAAATGCTTTTTCTTGATCTACGTTATAAGATCTTGAAGCCTTATAATCAATTTCCTGAAAAGCAATTATATCTGGATTTACTTTTTTAAGTTCGCTTTCTACCTTTTGCTGATTTTTCTGAAACAATTCTTTTGGTTTTGCTACCGGTAAATTATTAGTCATTCCACTTAAATAACCAACATTATAAGTTACAATACTATATATTGAGTCATTTTTTATAACAACGGAATTTTCTTTTTCTATTAACTCAGCGTATTTTTTTTCATCCATTGTAGAAGATGACGCCCAGAAAAAAAAGGCTATAAAGCTTACAAATATTACTAAAATCAGCTTCAATAAAAGTCTAAGTGTATTTTTCATAAAAACTAAAAAAATGTTAAAGTTACTTTCAAATTTAAACTTTTTTAAAGAAGCGTAGTCATAGATGTGTAAATAATTAAAAAACTTAAATTTTATAAATATGAAAAAATTAGTAACAATATTGGTTTTAGCAATTGGGTTTACGGTAACAACTCAAGCTCAAAAAGGAAAAAGAAATAACGCAGCACAATTAACTGTGCAACAACAAACTGAGTTAGCGGTTAAAAAAATGACATTAAAACTAGACCTAACAGCTTCTCAGCAGCGAGATATTAGTCCTTTATTAGCCGAAAAAATTGCAAAACGTAAAGAAATGCACGAAAAAAGGAAAGCAATGAAAGATAGTGATGAAAAAAGAAAAAAACTATCTGCCGATGAACGATTTGAAAAACAAAATAAAATGCTTGATGCTAAAATTGCTTTTAAAGGTGAAATGAAACGTATTTTAAACAAAGAACAATATGAACGTTTCGAAAAAATGAGTGCAAGAAAAAAGCACAAAGCCAAAAATAAAATGAAACACAGAAAAGGCTCTAAAAGAAAACATAGAGAAAACCAAGAAAAATAGTATTGATTGATAGTAGGTTAGTTTTGATTAAAAGCTCAGTTTTGTTTCCAAAACTGAGCTTTTTTATGAATTTTTGTGAGATTTGCGTTAGGGATTGAAGTGGCATCCTTTTTTGAGGCACGAAAAAAAGATATAACGTAAAGCCCGACCTTTAGGTAACGCCCAAATATTACTCCTTAAACCAACTTGAATATTTTACGTAATTATTAGCTATTCGATCTATTTCTCCTGAAATTAACTCTTTAGAAACGTCTTTAATTTTTTTGGCTGGCACACCTGCATAAACACTTCCGCTTTTTACAATGGTGTTTTTTGAAACCACTGCCCCGGCTGCAATTATCGAGTTCGACTCTACAATGCAATCATCCATAATAATGCTTCCCATACCTATTAAAACGTTGTCGTGAATGGTACAACCGTGCACGATGGCATTGTGTCCAACTGAAACATTATTACCTATTGTTGTAGGTGATTTTTGATAAGTTGCATGGATTATGGCACCATCTTGAATATTTACTTTATCACCCATTTTTATAAAATGTACATCGCCTCTAATTACAGCGTTAAACCAAACGCTGCATTCTTTTCCCATTTGTACATCGCCTACAATTGTAGCATTTTCAGCTACATAACAATCTGCAGGTATTTGTGGAGATTTACCGTTTACTGCTTTTATAATTTTCATTCTTTTTTATTTAAAATATGATAATAAATTTGCTTTTTTTGATGCGGATACCATGACTTCTTTTCCGTTAGATAAAAGTACGCTTCCGCCCTTACCTTTTTTATATTTTACAATTTCGTTTACGTTTACCAAATACGATTTATGCACACGAGCAAAACCACTTTCTTTTAAAAGATCATCAAAGTGTTTTAAGGTTTTACTAACTACTTTTTTGGTGTTTTCGAAATAAATTTCGGTATAATTATCATCTGCTTTACAAAACAAAATATCATTAACCGAAATAACTTCAAAACCATCTTGTTGCGGAATCGTTATCTTATTTAAATTAGCAATGCTTTTAGTCGTTAAAACCGTATTTTCTAACGCTTGTTCTTTTGTTTTAATTTCTTCAACTAAGTTTACCGCTTTAATCAATTCATCTATCGAAATAGGTTTTAATAAATAATACGTTGCTTGATTATTTAATGCTTCTATTGCATAATGATCGTAGGCGGTTACAAAAATAGTTTCGAAGGTTTGATTTTCTATTTTTTCTAACAAATCAAATCCGTTTCCGTAAGGCATTTCTACATCTAAAAACACCAAATCTAATTCATGTTCTTCTATTAATGCTTGTCCGTCTTTTATATTATCCGCTTCTCCTAATAATTGAACATTTGGGCAATATTTTGTTATATAATTCCGCAAAATATCTCTACCAATAGCTTCATCTTCAATAATGATTGCTTTTAACTTCATCTTTAATTTTTCTTTAAAATCAGTTCGACTTTTGTTCCGCTTCCATCTTCAAAAACATCCGAAACTGTAACATCAATTTTATCTTTATACATACTATTTAAAATAGCGATTCTATTTTCGATAGTACTTATTCCTTTCGATTTTTGCTTTAACTGATGTTTTGTTTTCATTTCCATCGATTTCTTTCTACCAACTCCGTCATCTTGCACTGTTATTAAAATCGTATTCGCTGTTTGCTGACGCATAGAAATTTCTAGTTTTCCTTTTTCTTTTTTATAACGAAGTCCGTGCCAAATAGCATTTTCTATATAAGGCTGCAATAACATTGGCGGAATAGAAAAGTTTTCTTTTTTGATTTTTTCATCAACAAACAATACATAATCAAACTTATCTTTAAAGCGATTGTGCTCTAATTTCACATACAATTCTAAAAGTTCTATTTCTTTTGCTAACGGAATAAAATCTTCATCAGAATTTTCTAGAACCGATCGCATTAATACTGAGAATTCAGATAAATACCGATTTGCACTTCGCTCATCATTTACAGCTATAAAATTATTAACTGAGTTTAGTGCATTGAATATAAAATGAGGATTCATTTGAGATCGCATTGATTTTAATGCCAATAAATTGTTTGCTAATTTTTGTTGTTTATTGGTTCGAAACATAAAATACGCCAACAAACTCATTAAAAAGAAACCGCCAATTAATGAATAAATAATAAGTTTCTGCTGTTTATTACTTTCCTGTATTAATTGCTGATCTTTATACGCCAAGCTAATTTTACTAGCACTTAATTGCTTGTCTTTTTCTAGACTTCGGATTCGGTTTTGATTGTTTGCTATTTTTTTCCCGAACCTTTTTACTTGTTGAATTTCTTGTTCTTTTTTAGAATATAAAGTATCTACCAACTTCACATAATCCTGATAACTCTCTAACGCTTTTGTATAATCTCCTACAGTTGCATATACTTCAGATAACTTTCGTGTTGCGTCTTTTTCGATTATTAAATCTTCTTTACTACTAGCATCGTTTATACTTTTCTTTAAAAAAGGAATCGCTTCATTAAAAGATTCTTTTTGAATATAAGCGTTTCCTATTTTGTAGTTTATTTTTTGAGAAGTAATAGAATCTACCAACAATTCTTTTTCTTCCGTTTCTATAACAATATCACCTGCGGCAACTAAGCTTTGTTTTCGTAATTGAATCTCATCATCATATCTACGAGATTTATTGTAAAAATCAGCTACTTTTTGCTGCTCTTTTAAAGCTCTTTTTTTATTTTCTTTAGATGCTAATTTTAAAGAGTTCTGAAAATAACCATCTGCTTTCTTTGTTTTACCCTGAGCGGCAAAAACTTCTGCCAACTTAGAGTTTAGATCAGTTATTTTAGGTGTTACATAATCGTTTTTTGCAATTTTTAAAGCTTTGGTGTAATTAATAGTAGCTTTAGCATAATTTTTCTTTGCCATAAACACATCACCCAAACCCTCATAGCCTTTTAACTTTTCGTAATTGGTTAGTTCCCCTTCTAAACTTTCTTGATAACTCTTTTCGCTATCATCAAATTTATTAACTAAAAACTGTGTTTTAGCTAATAACAACCGAACACTTGCTTTGTTATCTTCTCTTAAAGACACGCTATAATTTTCTACCGCTAAATCATACTGTTTCCAGTAAAAATAAACATCACCTAACTCTTTATAGGTAGTTGCTTTTCGGGTTTTTGAGGATGAATTTAAAAGCATTTTTTCAATAGTCGCTATACTTTTATCAATATCTTTTTTCTTATAAAAATTCACAGAATCTAAATACTTCAGATATAGATCTACTCTTTTTCGACCATAAGAATTTAGTTTTGATTTTCTCTTCTGATTAAAATCTTCAACCAATACCTTAACATCTTCATTATCTATAATTGTATAATAAATAGTTTCGAAACCAGCATGTGACACTTCTAATTCACTTCCCTTTTTAGCTTCTACAAGATACCTGCCTTTTGTATTTGAAAACTTAAAAACACGTCCGTTTACCGTAACTCTCGCATCTTTAATTTGCTGACGTGTATTTTCATCTACCACCTGAATTTTTACGGTAAACTCCCGTTCTCTTTCTTTAATTTCTTGAGAAAACACAGAAGATAACGTAAGTAAAAATCCTATAAATATTATTTTAAAAAATCTATTCATCTTTTATATATTACTGTAAACATACACACAAAAAATGAGTTCAAAAAATGAGATTCCTTAAATAACAGCACCAAAAAACACTAAATAGTTGCTTTCACTCATTTTGCAAACCACTTCACTCATTCATTTCACCTATATACTCATTCGCCGTTTTTTAAAAAGGAAGTTGCTTGTAGATTTGACATTGTAAAACAACATAATTAATCTTTTTCACACATGTTGTTTTGAAATTAAATAAATAATTTAAAACATATAGTTATGAAAAATTACATCTTAAAAACAATCTTCATTTTTACTTTTTTTATATCAATAGCTAGTTATGCTACTAAACCTAAGAAAGACATCAAAAAACAAACAACCAAAGTAGCTTTATTACTTGATACAAGTAGTAGTATGGACGGACTAATAAATCAAGCAAAAGCACAATTATGGGAAATTATAAACGAACTATCGCATGCTAAATGCGAAGGAATAACTCCTAAATTAGAAATCGCTTTGTATGAATATGGTAACAGCAAACTTTCATCTAACGAAGGTTACATTCGTCAGGTTTTACAGTTTACAAGTGATTTAGATGATATTTCTGAGCATTTGTTCTCTTTAACTACTAATGGTGGTAGCGAGTTTTGCGGGCAAGTAATTCAGACTTCTTTAAATGAACTAGAATGGGGAAACAATAAACGTGATTTAAAAATGATTTTTATTGCAGGAAATGAGCCTTTTACCCAAGGTAAACTAAATTATAAAGATGCTATTACTAACGCTAAAGAAAATGATATTACGGTGAATACTATTTTTTGCGGCGATTACAACCAAGGTGTTTCTGGTATGTGGCAAGACGGAGCAGTTTATGGTAATGGAGATTACATGACTATTAACCATACAAAGAATATTGTAAACATTGTAACGCCATACGATAACGATATAATTATTTTAAATAAGCGATTAAACAAAACGTACATTCATTATGGTAGTGCTGGGTATTCTAAATACACAAATCAAGCTAAACAAGATGCTAATGCCGAAACTTTAGATGAAGTTGTTGTTGTAAAACGTGCTGTTAGTAAAAGTTCTAAATTATATAATAATGCCGAATGGGATTTGGTTGATGCATCTGAAGAAAAAGAAATGGATTATAGTAAATTAAAGAAAAAGCAACTACCAAAAAACCTACAAACAAAATCATCAAAAGAAATAAAAAAATATGTTGAGAACAAACGTAAAGAACGTAATGAAATTCAACTAAAAATTAAACAACTAGATAAAAAAAGAAAACAATATGTTACTAAGAAAAAACAAGAAAACAACTCTAAAAACGAATTGGAAAGTGTAATGATTAAAGCCATAAAAAAACAAGCTAAAAAGAAAAAATATTCTTGGTAAACGCTAACAAAACAAAAAAGCATCATTTTTAGCTAAGCGCAAAAATGATGCTTTTTTTATTCTAAAAAAAATTACTTTACCAATAAATCTTGTCCAATACTAATTTCATTTGTTGTTAGTGAATTTATTTTTTTCAATTCACTAACAGATAAATCATATCTTCTTGATATCGAATACAAAGTATCACCTTTTTGTACTTTATGGTAATCGCTTTCTATTGTTCTTTTGGTTATGGTAGTGTTCTTAAGTTTAATTCTATCGTATTTTGTTAAATTGTATTTTTTTATAATCGATATTAATTTTTGCGGGTATCTTTTATCTGTTGCATAACCTGCTCTTCTTAATCCATAAGCCCATCCTTTATAATTGGTGTGCCCTAACTTAAATAAACTCGCATAACGGCTTCTTGTAATTAAAAATTGCGAATGATCTTCGTATGATGTTTGCGGGTATTTGTATTTTCTAAAACATTCTCCTTTTTCATCATCATCATGAGTTACACTTTTTCCTTGCCAACCTTTATGGCATTTTATACCAAAATGATTGTTAGATCTAATTGCTAAAGCACTTCTACCACTACCCGATTCTAATACTCCTTGCGCTAAAGTAATGCTTGCAGGAATATTATGCTCATACATTTTCTTAACTGCAATTGGTGCAAATTTCTCAATATATGCAACTGTATGATTTGAGCTTGTTTTTAAAGGTTTTTTAATTTGCTCTAATTGAGGCATTACAGGATTTACTTCTTCTCTTTCCTGTAAAACAACTTTTTTGCGGTTTTTAGTAACCACATTCTTATTAGCCCCACAACTCACTAAAAAAAAAGCATATACTACGATATAAAAAACTGATTTTATTTTCATTAAGTTGATATTAATGTTTGATTTTTATTTTTTAACTTTTGATTAAATCCTACAATTCCCTGTAAACCTCCTGTATGAATTGCCACAATTTTACTATTTTCTGGAAACTCATTCTTTTTAATCATTTCTATAATTCCGAACAGCATTTTGCTAGTATAAATAGGATCTAACTTAATATTTGTTTGTTCTTTAAAATAGTTTATAAAACAAATTAAAGCTGTATTATATTTTCCATAACCCCCAAAATGATACTCGGTTTGTAAACTCCAATTATCTTTACTTATTGTCAATTTTTCAATTTCTTTCTGTAAGAAATTACCTTTTAAGGCAGGAAAACCAATTACTTTCTGATGCTTTTTTGCGGCATTAATCAACCCTGAAATTGTTCCACCAGTACCGATAGCACAACAAATATAATCGAAATTCTTATCTTCTTCTGTTAAGATTTCTTCGCACCCTTTAATTGCTAGCTCATTTGTTCCGCCTTCAGGAATTAAATAAAAGTCGCCAAACTCATTTCTCAAGCCATTTATAAACTCTTCAGATGTTTTATTTCGATACGCTTCTCTCGAAACAAACTTAAATTGCATTCCGTTTTTATAAGCTTCTTTTAAAGTTTCGTTTTGTGAAAGTGTATGTGCAAGATTTTCACCCAACTCATCTCCTCGAATTATCCCAATCGTTTTAAAACCAGATAAATTTCCTGCAACTGCGGTTGCTACAATATGATTAGAAAAAGCCCCTCCAAAAGTTAACAACACTTCTTTATGTTGATTTTTTACAGCATTAATATTATATTTTAATTTACGGAACTTATTTCCTGAAACAAATGGATGAATTTTGTCTTCTCTTTTGATAAAGAGTTCAACTTTTTTTTCTTCTAAAACAGGCAAAAATATTTGTTGATTTTCGCTTATAAAAACTTGGTTAAAAAAAGGATGATAATTAGTAGTCAAAATAAATAGAAATGCTAAAAATTAGAAACTTGTTCTTCAATTTTTTCCCAATCAATCATTAAATTTTCTAAACTAGCTTTTTTAGCTTTATACTTTTCAAAGAAATTAGGCCGAGCAGAAACTTCATCATAATTATTTGCTAAGTCTAAATCTATTTTTTCAATATCTTTTTCTAAATCAGCAATATCACGCTCTGTTTTAGACAGCTTATTCTTTAACTTTTTTAGCTCTTTTTCTTGCTCTCTAGATAATTGATGTGCTTCTTTTTTAGTCGTATCTTTTTCTACTTTAACAATCGTTCTTTTTTCAGCTTCCCTAAGGTTTTCCATCTTATGTTGCTCTAAGAAATAATCAATATCTCCTAAATATTCTTTAATAACCTTATCTTTAAATCCGTATACGGTTGATGTTAAACCTTGTAAGAAATCTCTATCATGAGAAACTACAATTAAAGTTCCGTCGAAGTTTTTTAAAGCAGTTTTTAATACTGTTTTAGAGGCAATATCTAAGTGATTCGTTGGCTCATCCATTATCAACACGTTAAATGGTGATAATAATAATTTACATAAAGCTAAACGGTTTCGTTCACCTCCTGATAGTACTTTTGCCTTTTTATCTACTGCATCGCCACCAAATAAAAACGACCCTAACATATCTCTAACACGCATTCGGTTTGTATCCGAAGCAGCATCTTCCATGATTTCTAAAACTGTTTTTTCTGGCGGTAATTCTTCTGATTGATTTTGTGCAAAATATCCTATCTCTACATTGTGACCTAATTTTAGGTTTCCTGCAAACGGAATTTCACCAACCATCATTTTTGCTAAGGTAGATTTTCCTTGTCCGTTTTGACCAACAAAAGCAATCTTACTGTTACGCTCAATTAATAAATCAACATCTTCTAAAACATGCTTATCTCCGTAACTCTTACTTAAACCATAAGCCTCAACAATAATTTTACCTGGCTCTTTTGATATTGCAAAACGCACGTTCATTGCTGCATTATCATCTCCATCAACCTCAATAAGCTCTACTTTATCTAGTTGCTTCATTAACGATTGCGCCATCGAAGCTTTACTTGCCTTCGCTTTAAACTTATTAATTAAGTGTTGCTTTTGCTTAATTTCTTTCTCTTGATTTTTCTGAGCTTGTAATTGCTTTTCTTTTATTTCTGCTCTTAAAACCAAAAATTCAGAATATGGTTTTTTATAATCATAAATCTGGCCTAATGAAATTTCAATGGTACGATTAGTTACATTATCTAAAAACATTTTATCGTGTGACACCAATACAATTGCACCAGAATACGATTTTAAAAAATTCTCTAACCATATGATAGACTCAATATCTAAGTGGTTTGTTGGCTCATCTAAAAGTAAAATATCATTGTCTTGTAATAATAATTTTGCCAATTCGATTCGCATTCTCCATCCACCAGAAAAAGTATTGGTTAACTTATCAAAATCTTCACGTTGAAAACCTAAACCTTGTAAAATTTTCTCGGTATCTCCTTGGTAATTATAACCTCCTAAAAGTTCGTAACGCTCGGTTAAATCTGTTAAATCAATAATTAACTGACTATACTCCTCACTTTCATAATCGGTTCTTGTAGCTAGTTGATTGTTGATATCATCTAACTTTAGTTCGATTTCTTTTATTTCTTCAAACGCCTGATATGCTTCTTCTAAAATAGTTCTTCCTTCTACGAAATCAATATCCTGACGTAAGAATCCCATTCGAATATCTTTATCAAAAGCCATCGTACCACCACTTGTTTCAATGTCTTTAGAAAGTACTTTTAAAAGTGTTGATTTTCCGGCTCCATTCTTTCCTATCAATCCAATTCTATCTCCTTTATTTAATTTAAAAGTGATTCCAGAAAACAGATCCGACCCCATAAAAGAAACCGATAAATTGTGTACGTTTAACATAATGTAATAATTGTTACTTAAAAAAGGTAATAAAAAATTTACCTTTGCAAAAGTATATAAATTTATAGTCGATTATGTTTAGAAAGGGTACAAAGTTATACAGTGTTTTAAATAGTAAATGCCCTCGTTGTAATGAAGGCGATTTTTTTAAATATAAGATTAGTCTTAACCCTAAAAAAATAACAAAACTACATGATAATTGCCCTCGTTGTAACTTAAAATATATGATGGAACCTTCTTTTTTCTTTGGTGCCATGTATGTAAACTACGCTTTATCGGTTGCTTTGTTTGTAGGGATTTTTATTATTTCTAAAATGATTTTTGGCTTAACGATACTGCAAAGTTTTATTTCTATAATTGTAGTTTCTTTACTGTTGATACCTTTTACATTGCGTTTATCTAGAATTATTTGGATAAATATGTTTATTAGTTACAACGAAAAGGCAAAAGAATTGCAAACAGAAAGGTAATTATTCTGCAAACCTCTTTATATCTGTATCTTTATCTAGTTCTTCGCCTTTTTCTAAGTGATTAAATAGGTTTTTAGCTATTGTTGGCCCAATCATAACACCACGTGTTCCTAAACCGTTTAAAACAACTAATTGCTTGTGTTTTGGATGAATACCTATCATTGGTCTTCTATCACTTACCGTTGGTCTAATTCCTGCGGTATGGTCTTTTATAGTGTAAGGAACTGTAATTATTTTCTTTAACTTTTCTTCTAACTCTTGCTTCGCTTTTTCTGTCGGATCAGATGTTTTATCTGTCCAATTAAAAGTAGCACCAACTTTGTAGTTATCATTACCAATTGGCATTACAAAAAAACCTGACTTTAATAAAAAATCTATTTTTAAAGTCGGTGCGTGTATTACTATAGATTCTCCTTTTACCTCACTTAACGGTAAATAATTAAAAAACGGATTCTTCTTTATTCCAAATCCCTCACAAAAAACAATTTTATTTGCTTTTATATGTTGATATTGAACATTTTTATTTGAAATATCTAATTGATTGTAATTAAACGAATCTTCTATTAACCTGTTTGATTTTTTTATATAATCTCTATAAGATTTAACAAGGGTTTCTGTATCTATTCTTCCAGTTCCTGTTAATTCTCCAAAACCAAAATCACCAACAACACCTTCAATTTTATCTTTATCTATTTTTGGATTCATATAATATGATAAAGTTGGTTTATCCATAGCTGCAAACCAATTATTCTCATCACCAATATTTGTAAAAGCTTTTTTAATTGAAAATTTATAGTCTAATATTACCTCTAATTTACGTTCTAAATCTTTATAAAACGGTAAGGCTGCTTGTATCATATTATGAGCATTCCAGGCTGCATTAAAACGTTTTAATATAACTGGGTTATATACACCTCCTGCAACTAAAGAAGAAGTTTGCGAGTTGTTTTCAAAAACAACAAACGTTTTATTAGCTTTCTGTAACTCTTCTGCAAAAGCGATTCCTGCCAAACCTAAACCTACAATAATATAATCTACATCAATATTCATACTTCAAAAATACTATTTATTACCAAAAAAAAGAGCTTGCAATGCAAGCTCTTTTTTAAATATTATAAAGAATTAGATTAATAATTCCACATATCCATTTCGCGATCGCGAATACTTTCTTTTACTCTATCCGCTTCTAATAATTGAAATAAAGAATTACCTCTAACATAATCCTTAATAGACCTGTCTCCGTATATATTCTCTTCTTTCATTATGGTAGATGTAAATCTTCTTGCATTTAACAAATTATCATACGATAATGGATGTGCTGAGTTCTTTGGATTGAAAACTTTAGAGTTGTGCAATGTTTCTCTTGCATCTGGAAAGAATACCCAGAACAATTCATAAACATTTTCTCTATCATCAATCTCTTCAACACCTAATACTTGTACATCAGGTCCCATAGGTGCTAATGCTAACATACGGTATTTTAATTCACCTCCACGTTTATCGAAATACCAAAGACCTTTAATTAGATATCCTTTAATATCAGCAGATTGAATTGAATAAGGATCCATATTTCCGTAACCATCATCACGTTCCATATAAATTTTATCTTTAATTTCATTCATACCTATTTTCATAGTAAAATATGAATCATTATAAACCTCAGTAATTTCACCATTACCAATACCTTTTAATAAGGTATCAAATAACGAACGTCTTGTTAAACCAGCACTTGTAGTATCAATTGGATAATAATAAGGTAAATTAATTTTTTGATTTAAATCTACATATTCCCACACCACTTTAGACCATAACACATCTCTATCACTTATATAGCCATAAGGAAGTGGTTTATCATCTTCTGAAGCAATTTGGGCTTCAGATTTAAATCCAATCTCTTCAACCTTTTGAGAATTTAAGAGGTTAGCTTGTGCACTTACAAAACTTGTTGTTGCAAGGGCAAATAAAACCATATAAAAACGCTTCCAATTCATACTTTAAATTTTTACTTATTAATTAGTAATCTCAATACTTACAGGTAATACTTTCTTAATCTTATAGTTAGAACCTGAAACTGATGCCTTAATATCATAAATAGTAATTACATCATTTCTTCTAGCTTTAGCCAGTGCCTGCTTTGCTCTTGCCGTTAAAGTTCTACCGTTTACTGGAATAGTTAACTGCCCAGGAACTTTAATTTTAAAACTAGATACATTTAATTTTAAATCGAATAAGAAATCTGGTAAACCTGCTGCAACGCTAATTCTAGCAACACTAGCTTTAGGCATTTTTACTGTACCATACTGACCTCTTACCATACCTACCGCTGGTGGTATATCTTTAATTCTGTACTTCTTAGGAGTGCTAATTTTTCCTCCGCCTGGTAATGTAGCAGAAACTCTAATAGTAACTTCGCTTCCTTTACCTGGGTTCATAACATATTTATCTCCTTTAACTCTTCTTAAACCTGGTGCAGATGCAGAAACTTTGTTTCCTGAAACTCCCGGTACAGATATTGTTAACGGATTAGATAATCCACGGTATACAACATTCATTTTATCAGCAGAAACAACTGCTTCGTTTGGTTTAGGAATTACAGAATAACCTCCTAAAATAGGAATTGTTACTAAAGAATCATTTTCCATAAACTGAAACTCTCCTTTTAATTCCTTATCACCTACAGAACCTGCTGGTCCATCTAAAATAACCTGACCTGCTTGAATTTTATCAGCTGGCATTTCTTCGCCGTTAACGATAACTTTTTCTGCCGTTAAATTAGGATCATTTTTACCTAAAACAATCTTACCTGATAATTTTTCACCTGGGTAATAAGCGTTTTTATCAAAAATAACCATGGCATCATAGTTCGTCATTGATACTGCACTTTCTAACTCACCTTGCAACAATGCTGTTAAAGCATCAGCTTCAGTAGTTTTAATATCTGCCTGAATTTGCGTTAACTTGGTTAACGATGCTATTAAAGGAAAACCTTCGTAGTTATATTTTAACCAGTTTTTTGTTACTCCCTGACTTTTAACATCGCTTGTATTAAAACGAGCTGCAACAACACTAGATAATTCAGACTCTCCTAAAACAACTAAAGATTGCTCTCTAAACTGATTCATTTTATCTACAAACTCTTTTCCTTTTGGTGAAATTTTTCCGCCTGCAAAAAAGTATTGATCTAAGAAACCTGACTTATCCATAGATTCATAAGCTTTCTTATCCTCTATTTCTGCTGTCATTTGTGTTTTTAAATCAGCTATATAGGCAAAAAATTCATTTGCCATAGCTCTAAGCTTATCTGTTTTTTCCTTAGCCTCTCCATATTGCTTTGCTTGTTCAGCAGCTTTAAGTGCTAAAAGATCGTATGATGCTTTATTTTTTTCGGTTGCTCTAATATTAGATTCCGATAATTTTTCATTCATTAATCCAAATGCCGATAGAACTTCTTTACTCATGTTCATTGCTAACATTGCAATAAATACAAGATACATTAAGTTTACCATCCTTTGCCTTGGTGACTGTTTTCCTCCTGCCATCTTTAATTAGTTTGTTTAGTTAATAAAAAAATTAGATAAACTAATTAATTATTTAGTTGACATTGCAGTTAACATTCCTCCATATACTCCGTTTAAAGAAGATAAATTAGTTGCTAATGACTGCATTTGCTCTTGTAAACGCTGAGAGTTCTCAACTAAAGCAGAGTTTAAATCAGCTTGTTTACCAGCATTTTCTACTTGTGTAGTATATAACCCGTTTAAAGACTCTAATTTCGCAGCTGCCATAGACATTTGCTCGTTATACTGATTGGTAGAAGATACTGTTTTAGAAGTTGCTGTTAACCCTTCTGCAGCTCCTTGGAAATTTTTAATACTGTCTCCTAAACTAGAAATTAAAGTTGCATCTAATTTTGCTTCTTTTAAAATACCATCTAATTTTTGAGATAACATACTTTGTGCTTCCTCTGGTGAAGCTTCTTTACCTTTTTTACCAAAAGATTGCCCGTCTGCTAATTCTGGATATACCTTGGTCCAATCTAACTCGTCTTCTACCGGTTCAAATGCAGAAATAGCAAAAACCGCTGCTTCTACAACAAGACCTAGCGTAAGAATCATACCCCCAGTAATTGGTCCGAATGAAAAGTGCTGAATTTTACATAAAGCTCCAATAATTACTACAGCTGCTCCAAGACCGTAGACCATGTTAAAAATTTTCTTAGTTGATTTTGATTGTGACATAATTTTTTTGATTTTTTTTGGGGATTATTATTTATTCTTGTTTGATTACTTACTCTTATTTGTACCTAAATAATCTTGTACAGTTCTAAAACCTATGTAACTTCTAGCAGTATCTGCATATTCCCAATCACGAGAACTTACTTCTAAAAAGTATGCTACATCTTTCCATGAACCACCTCTAATTATTTTTCTTCTGTTTTCTTTAATCTCTACGTTTGGATTCATTGTTGATCCCATGTAGTAAGACATTTGATTATATGCTGTGTTTGTCCATTCAGCAACATTACCAGCCATGTTATAAAGTCCATATTCATTCGGATTAAAAGAAACAGCTTCTACAGTATATAAGGCACCATCAGCAGCATAATCTCCACGAACTGGTTTAAAGTTTGCTAAGAAACAACCTCTATCACTTGTTGTGCTTGGTCCACCCCAAGGATATTTACCATAATTTAACCCTCCACGAGCAGCATACTCCCACTCTGCTTCAGTTGGTAATCTAAATGAAGGAACTAAACCTAATTTTTTTCTAGAACGTTGAAAGTTATTTTTTGTTTGTGTTCTCCAGTGACAAAATGCTTTTGCTTGGTTCCACGTTACACCAACTACAGGATAGTTTTCGTAAGCTTTGTGTGCAAAATACTCTTGGTGCATCGGGTCGTTGTAAGAGTAATTAAAATCTTTAATCCATACAGTAGTGTCTGGGTATACATTAATAACTTCATCTTTCATAAAGTCTTTTCTGTTTTTACCTGTCTTTGCTGCTTGCTCGTTATCAAACCAGTAATACCTATAATTTAACAACTTTGTATTAAATGTTCTTATTCCGTTTAAAGCTTCATCTTTTTTAAGATATAAAGAATCCATTACTTCAACATAATCAACATCAGGATATTCTTGCTGCTCCCAAATAAGTTCTTCTTGCCAATTTAAAGGCTTTAAAGAATCTAGTCCTTCTCCTAATTCGTAATAGTTTTCACGCATATATTTTGCATATGGCGATTCGTTGATTGTATCTGCAGAAGCAAACGCATATAACTGAATACCTTCTGCATTTTTACCTGCATTAGCTGGATCGATATCTCCACCTGATGCAAATTCAGCTTGATAAGCTAATTTTGTTCTGGTTATAGAATCTCTTACCCAAAACACAAATTGCTTGTATTCACTATTGGTTATTTCAGACTCATCCATATAAAATGGCTGCACTGTAACCGTTTTAGTTGGTGCATTCATGGCTCCTAAAGGGTCTTCATCTTGCTTACCCATAGTAAAAGAACCTCCAGGGATCTTAGCCATTCCGAAAGGTTTTTCTGCAAACCATTTTCTTTTTGACTTCTCTCCCACTAACTCTCCTCTATCTCCGCTTGAACCACAAGCATAAATAAGAGATACTAACAATGCAAATACTACTATTTTTTTCATATTATTTCTTTCTTATAAAAGAGGTCGTAAACCTATTATTTTTTTTATTAAAAAACAATTACGTGTTATATTTTTTTAAAAACAAATAAAACAAGGCTTTAAACGAGCTTTTGCTGAGCTTTAAACCATCTATCAGGCATCTTTCTTTTTAATGCCTGCTCGTAATCTTTATAGTTACATGGTATTAACGCATGTCTTTTGTGTTTATTATTCGAAATTAAATTTATTTCCATCCACCAACGACCACTTTTATCACTTTTGTAAAAGTTTATAGGATCATCATCACTTAAAAGCACCGTGAATTTCTGATAATTTTCTTTTGTCACAAACGGGTAATCTTTTGCTCTTGCATTTACTCCTTCAATAAAATACCAAATCATTTGTGCAATTAAACTTGCGGTTTGATTATTTGAGTCTAAACTACTATTGTACTCATAAATACCAAAAGATGTTACCTTATCACTTATACCTGCATATCTGGCGATAGCACAAATTTCTTCTCCATAAAAACCGTTTGGTGATGCATTGCCGTTTGCTGGTGCTTCACTTTGACGAATACATCCAATATCTACACTAACAATATCGGCATCTCTCATTATAGGCTCCACTAAAGTTACATCTTTTACTTCACCTAACCTAAAAGCATCAAAATATAATTTATCAAGTAACTGTATTTCTTCTTGCGAATTAAAATATGTTTGATAGCCAATATTACTGTAATTAAACAAATTATTTGGCTGCTCCATAATTACTTTACTTAAAAATGACTTAGAAGACAACTCCTCATCTATAGCACCAATATCAAATCGACTATCTACAGATACTAAGTTTACCGTTTGTTCTAAAGAATCGTAAGCTCTATAATTTGCATATGTTATATCTTGACTTCCTCCTATTAATATTGGAATTATATTTTTCTTTAATAAAGCCTCAATAGATGATGCTACTGCAAAAATCGTATCTTTAATAGTGCTTCCTTGCTCTATATTTCCTAAATCGGCTATTTGAGTGTGCCAATTACCAGGGAATAATTCATATAATTTTTCACGAATATATTGTAACTCTTCTCCACAACCTTCGTTATTATTAGTCCCTCTACCATCTTTAATTCCTATAATAGCTATATTTACTTCTGATAAATCAGGAAATCCATTCTCTGAAGTATGTATCTGAACTTTATGACCTAAAGATGTTTGTGATTGCGACATTAAATGTGCAACCATTGTACTCTTAATAGGTGTAAAAAAATTAAAATTCATCTTTTTTTTGGGGACTAGGGAACGTGCAATATACTAAACTTTATTTCTTTTTCGCTACTTTCTTTTTAACGACCTTCTTTTTAACGACCTTCTTTTTTGCTGCTTTCTTTTTAGGAGTTTTAGCCTCTATTAACTTCACAGCTTCCGCTTTCTTCATCTTCTCTATCTCTGTAGTTTTAGGTAATTCAACTTTAATTTTACCTTTAATCACGTTAAAACGTCCCCAACGTGCTTTTTCTACTCGAATACCAACATCTTCCCAGTTATGAAGAACTTTATCTATCTCTTTTTGTTTTTTAACTTCAATCAACTCAATAATATCTTCATCCGAGAGATTATCGAAATCGTATTTTTTACTTACGTTAATGAAAATTGAGTTCCACTTTAAGAAAGGGCCAAAACGACCTACTCCTTTTTGCACCGGTAAATCTTCATAATGATAAATTGGCGCATCTGCTTTTTGTTTTGCAACAATTAGCTCTTCTGCTCTTGGCAAATCTACTTCCATCGGGTTTTCGCCTTTATCTAAAGATACGAACATTGATCCGAATTTAATATAAGGACCATAACGACCGTTAGAAACGATTACTTCTTCATCCTGAAAATTTCCTAAGTTCTTAGGAAGCAAAAACAACTCTAATGCTTCTTCCATGGTTATTGTACCAAGGTTCTGATCTTTGTTTAAACTCGCAAATTGCTTCTCTTCATCTTCGGGAGCACCTATTTGTGCTATCGGCCCAAACTTACCTAAACGCACTAAAACAGTTTTCCCAGATTCTGGGTGCTTTCCTAAAATACGTTCTCCACTTTCTCTTTCTGCGTTTTCTTTAACATCCTCTACATTTTCATGAAATTTAGTGTAGAAACCTTTTATCATTTCTATCCAATCTTCATCACCTTCTGATATATCATCAAAAGAATTTTCTACTCTTGCTGTAAATCCGAAGTCAAGAATATTTGAAAAATTTGCAACCAAGAAATCGTTCACAATATTCCCTATATCTGTAGGAACTAATTTATTTTTATTTGAACCTGTTTTTTCCGTCAATATTTCACTTTTTACAGCTCCTTCTGACAAAATCATTTGTTCATAATTTCTCTCTACCCCTTCATTATCACCTTTTTCTACATAGCCTCTTCGTTGAACGGTAGAAATTGTTGGCGCATAAGTAGATGGCCTACCAATACCTAATTCTTCTAATTGCTTTACCAAAGATGCTTCTGTAAAACGGTAAGGTGCGCTTGTAAAACGCTGCGTTGCATTAATAAAAGTATATGCTAAGCTTTCACCTGTTTTTAAATTTGGTAGCATTCCTGCCTGCTCTTCTTCTTCGTTATCTGTTCCTTCTAAATATACTTTTAAAAAACCATCAAACTTTATCATTTCACCATTAGCAGTGAATATTTTTTTATTTCCAGTATTTTCAATTTTAACATTGGTACGTTCTAATTGTGCATCACTCATTTGTGAAGCCAACGTTCTTTTCCATATTAAATCATACAATCTTGTTTGATCATATTCAGTATCTACAGAATGTTTTTTCATATCAGTAGGACGAATTGCTTCATGGGCTTCTTGGGCTCCTTTTGCTTTCGACTTAAAAATACGTTGTTTACTATATTCTTTTCCGTAATAATTACTAATTTCCTCTTCGGCTGCATTTCTTGCATCAACAGATAAATTCACACTATCTGTTCTCATATAAGTAATTAAACCGGCTTCATATAAACGCTGTGCTACTTGCATTGTTTTTGCAACTGGAAAACCTAATTTCCTTGAAGCTTCTTGTTGTAATGTAGATGTTGTAAATGGTGCTGCTGGTGATTTTTTTGCTGGTTTTTTAGTTAAATCAGCAATAGAAAAATCGGCATCTGAACAAGACTTTAAGAAATCTTCAGCTGATTTTTTTGAATCGAAATTCTTCGGAATCGTTGCTTTAAACGTTTTTCCGTCTGTATTAGAAAACTGAGCAACTACCTTATAATGCGTTTCTGATTTAAAATCAAGAATGCTTCGTTCTCTTTCTACAATCAAACGAACCGCTACAGATTGCACTCTACCTGCAGATAAACCTCCTTTTACTTTACGCCATAAAACAGGCGATAATTCATACCCAACAAGCCTGTCTAAAACTCTACGCGCTTGTTGTGCATTTACCATATTATAATCGATATCTCTTGGATTTTCGACTGCTTTTAAAATGGCGTTTTTTGTTATTTCATGAAAAACAATACGTTTTGTATTCTCGTCATTTAATTTTAATTGTTCTTTTAAATGCCACGCAATTGCTTCTCCCTCTCGATCCTCATCACTCGCTAACCAAACAGTTTCTGCTTTTTTCGCTAACGTTTTTAACTTCTTAACAACGGGCTTTTTATCATCAGAAACAATATATTTCGGACTAAAATCACCCTCAACATCAATCCCTAATTCTTTCGAAGGTAAATCTGCGATATGACCATAGCTAGATTCTACTTGAAAATCTTTTCCTAAAAATTTCTCAATTGTTTTTGCCTTTGCAGGTGACTCAACTATAACTAAATTCTTTGCCATATCTCTTTTCAATTATCTCTTTTCACATCATATATATAATGATGTTTTGAATTTGCAAAAGTAGAATCTTTTTTTTAAAAAAAAATTATTTGTTTTAACTTCCATTAAAACAACACTTTTTAAACCTGTTAATTTTCTGCCAATCTGTCATAATTTTTATATTTTGGTTGTATCTTTGCAATCATTTTTAATATGAATATGGAGCACACTGAGAAGGTTATAGATGAAAAAGTACAAGGACAAGCTCTTGTTACTGAAAACAAAAAAGAAAATACTAAAAACTTATTTATAGAAAGTTACGGTTGTCAAATGAACATGAACGACAGCGAAATTGTAGCTTCTATTTTAGCGGAACAAGGTTTTAACACCACACAAGTTTTAGAGGATGCTGATTTAGTTTTAGTAAATACTTGTTCTATTAGAGAGAAAGCCGAAACTACAATTCGTAAACGTTTACAAAAATACAATGCTGTTAAAAAAGTGAATCCGAATATGAAAGTTGGGGTTTTAGGATGTATGGCCGAACGTTTAAAAGAAAAATTTTTAGAAGAAGAAAAAATTGTTGATTTGGTTGTAGGGCCAGATGCTTACAGAGATCTACCTAATTTATTAGAAGAGATTGATGCAGGTAGAGATGCTATAAATGTAATTTTATCTAAAGAAGAAACATATGGTGATGTTGCGCCGGTTCGTTTAAATTCTAACGGAGTTTCTGCATTTGTATCTATCACGCGTGGTTGCGATAACATGTGTACTTTTTGTGTGGTTCCGTTTACACGTGGTCGCGAAAGAAGTAGAGACCCGCAAAGTGTTTTAGAGGAAATTAAATCGATGCATGATCAAAATTTTAAAGAAATTACTTTACTTGGCCAAAATGTAGACAGTTATTTATGGTATGGTGGCGGATTGAAAAAAGATTTTAATAAAGCTTCTGAAATGGCACAAGCTACAGCTGTAGATTTTGCTCAGTTGTTAGATATGTGTGCTACTGAGTTTCCTAAAATGAGATTCCGTTTTGCAACCTCTAATCCACAAGACATGAGTTTAGATGTAATTCACACCATGGCTAAACATAAAAACATTTGTAAATACCTTCACTTACCTGTGCAAAGTGGAAGTAACGCCATGTTAAAAGCTATGAACCGTCAACACACACGTGAAGAATACATGGAGTTGGTTGACAATATTTTTAAAATAGTTCCTGAAATGTCTTTATCCCAAGACATGATTGTTGGTTTTTGTGGTGAAACAGAACAAGATCACCAAGATACTTTAGATTTAATGAGGTATGTAAAATACGATTTCGGTTTTATGTTTGCTTACTCTGAAAGACCAGGAACATTAGCCGCCAAAAAAATGCCAGATGATGTGCCATTTGCAACAAAAAAGAGGCGTTTACAAGAAATTATAGATTTACAACAAGAACACGCTTTATACAGAACACAACAACATTTAGGTAAAGTTGAAGAGTTTTTAATTGAAGGAACTTCTAAGAAAAACCCGAATGAATGGAAAGCTAGAAATACACAAAACACCGTATGTGTTTTTCCTAAAGAAAACTATAAACTAGGTGAATTTGTAATGATAAAAATAGAAGATTGTACTTCAGCTACCTTAAAAGGAACTGTGCTTGGGTATTCTGATAATAATTAATTTTTAGAAAAGAGAACAAGAGAGAAGGTTAAACCTTTTCTCCCTATTCTTTTTTCTCTATTCTAAAGAAAAAAAATGGAAAACCTACAAGCTATAAAACAACGTTTCGGAATTATCGGTAACGATACACAATTAAACCGTGCTATAGAAAAATCTATTCGCGTGGCTCCTACTGATATTTCAGTTTTAGTTACAGGAGAAAGCGGTGTAGGTAAAGAAAGTATTCCGAAAATAATTCACCAATTATCGCATAGAAAACACGCTAAATATATTGCGGTTAACTGTGGAGCAATTCCTGAAGGAACAATTGACAGTGAACTTTTTGGACACGAGAAAGGGGCTTTTACAGGCGCAACTACTACTCGTAAAGGGTATTTTGAAGTTGCCGATGGCGGAACTATTTTTTTAGATGAAGTTGGAGAATTACCTTTAACAACACAGGTACGATTATTACGTGTTTTAGAAAATGGTGAGTTTATAAAAGTAGGATCATCACAAGTACAAAAAACTGATGTCCGTATTGTTGCAGCTACCAATGTAAACATGCAACAGGCAATCTCTAAAGAAAAATTTAGAGAAGATTTATATTATCGTTTAAGTACTATTGAAATTGATTTACCTGCTTTACGCGACCGTAATGAAGATATTCACTTGCTTTTTAGAAAATTTGCTTCAGACTTTGCGCAAAAATATCGAATGCCAACAATTCGTTTAGATAATAACGCTATAAAAGTGTTATTAAACTATCGTTTTCCTGGTAACATCCGTCAGTTAAGAAACTTAGCCGAACAAATTTCTGTTGTAGAAGAAAGTCGTTTAATTACTGCTGAAAAACTAGTTCAATACCTTCCAAAAAATAATGGAAATCTACCTGCAGTAATCGGTAATCAATCTAGTAATTCTGATTTCGCAAACGAACGAGACATCATGTATAAAATCTTGTTTGATATGCGTAACGACATTAACGATCTAAAAAAATTAACGTTAGATTTAATGCAAAACGGCGATGCTGAACAGGTGAAAGAAGAAAATCACGGATTAATAGAACGTATTTATCAAGAAACAGAAAAATCAGAAGACCATAACTTCGAGGTTGTTAAAATACCACAATCATCATCTTCTACTCAAAATAATTACGAGTATGCTGAAACGATTGAAGAAGACGAAAACTTATCATTGCAAGAAAAAGAAATTGAAATGATTAGAAAATCGCTAGAAAAAAACAGCAACAAACGTAAGTTAGCAGCTAAAGAATTAGGCATTTCTGAACGAACTTTATACCGAAAAATAAAACAATACGATTTATAAAATATTCATTTAAATTATAATATTTGAATTGTTTACTTTTGATTTTATGAAAAAACTTTTTTACAATATTCTTTTTATTACCACATCAATTATTTTAATAAGTTGTGGCGCCTATTCATTTACTGGAGGAAATACAGGTAATGCGAAAACTATTCAGATTGATTTCTTTCCAAATCAGGCTCCTCTTATAGAACCAACCTTAAGTCAGGAATTCACACAAAATCTTCGCGATTTATTTACACGTCAAACAAATTTAACATTAGCTAATTCTAATGGCGACCTACATTTTTCTGGTGAAATAACAGATTATAGAATTACACCAATGAGTGCTACCGCGAACCAAACAGCAGCACAAAACCGTTTAACAATTTCTGTAAATGTTATTTATGAAAACAAGTTAGAAGAAAAAGATAATTTCGAAAAACGTTTTTCTTTTTACTATGACTATGGTGCTGCACAACAACTATCTGGTGGGGTTTTAGATACCGCTTTAAAAGAAATTCTAGAAAGATTAACTCAAGATATTTTTAATGCATCTGTTGCTAAATGGTAAATAATTGGATAAAAAAAAATACATACATATTTTAAATAAACCAGTTACTATTTCTCAAGAAACTAGTACTGGTCTTAAAAATATTATTCAACAATACCCCTATTTTCAATCAGCGAGAGCCTTAGAGTTAAAGATTTTAAAAAACAAAGACAGTTTTAAGTACAACAATGAATTAAAAATAACAGCAGCTTATACTACTGATCGAACTGTTTTATTTGATTTTATTACCTCTAACTCTTTTAAAGAGATTTCTCTTCTAAAAGATAAAAAAGCTAGTTTAAAGCAAATTCTTCTTCCTAATAAAAAAGAAATTCAAAATATTGAGGAAGATTTAGCGATGGGTAAGCCTTTAGCTTTTACTAAAAACGAATCATTTTCATTTAATCAGTGGTTACAAATTTCATCTAAGAAGGTAATTATAAGAGATCCTATTTCTAGTAAAAAAGAGGTAATTACTCCTGAAAATCTAGTAAAAAATGCAATTATTGATCGTTTTATAGAGAAATCACCTAAAATTTCTCGACCAAGCAAAACAAATCCATCAGAGATTAAAGTACCCTTAAGCAAGCAAAATTCTCAATTAGCAACCGAAACACTAGCCAAGGTTTATCTAGAACAAAAGAAATATGAAAGTGCAATACAAGCTTATAAAATATTAAGTTTGAAATATCCAGAAAAAAGTGGTTTCTTTGCAGACCAAATTAAAAGAATACAAATTTTACAAAACAATAAATAAATGACAACGTACACTTTACTTTTAGTTTTAATATTGATTGTTGCAATAGCATTAATCTTAATCGTAATGGTTCAAAACCCTAAAGGTGGCGGATTATCTTCTTCTTTTGGAGGCGGTGGCGCTCAGAACATTGGTGGAGTACAAAACACTAATAGTTTTTTAGACAGAACTACTTGGACTTTAGCAATTACAATGTTTGCTTTAAT
>CAXHZZ010000031.1:0-25012 GCA_964021635.1 uncultured Tenacibaculum sp. | reverse complement strand
ACCCTTGCTACCTTACGCATTGCTGAGTTAGGTTTCTTAGGTGTAGTGGTATACACACGCGTACAAACTCCACGTCTCTGAGGACAAGCCTGTAAAGCAGCCGATTTACTCTTCTTAGTTATTTTGGTTCTTCCTTTACGAACTAATTGTTGAATAGTTGGCATACTATTATTACTTGTTTTTAATTTGTACTAAAAATTACTCTATTTTAAAGAGTGTGCAAATGTACAATTATTTTCTAATTATTCAAATATCAATAAGTTATTTTTAAAAACATATCAAAAATTCAATAAACAAAACAACTTTACACACAACTGTCTTATGAAATAAAAACATAGTCGTAGCTAAAACACTGATAATTAAACAAACAAACACCAACTACCTAATTAATTAATAAATATTTAACTAATCAGTTGTTTAATTAAGAATTATTTAAGAGTTTTGAAGAAATAATTCAAATAACTATAAAATGAAAACAAAATTTAATGGAATTTTAACTTTCTTTTTAGCGCTACTTGTTCAAGTAACATTTGCGCAAGAAAGAACAATTTCAGGTGTTGTTTCTGACGAAACTGGCCCTCTACCTGGAGTTAACGTAATTAAAAAAGGAACTACTGTTGGTACAGAAACTGATTTCAATGGTAATTACTCAATTGTTGCTAAAAACGGGGATGTGCTTATTTTTAGTTTTGTTGGTATGAAAACAACTGAAAAAACTGTTGGGAGCTCAAATCAACTTAATTTACTAATGGAAAGTGGCAATGTACTTGATGAGGTAGTTGTTACCGCCCTAGGTATTAAAAGAGAAAAGAAAAGCTTAGGTTTTGCGCAACAAACTGTAGAAGCAGAACAACTTACTCAAACAAGAGAAGTTGACCTTAACAATTCAATTGCTGGTAGAGTTGCTGGGGTTCAAATACTTGGTGCTCCTAGTACTGGTTTTGGTAATGCATTAGTAAGATTAAGAGGTGAACAAGACTTATTATACGTAGTAGATGGTGTAAAAGTTTCTAGTTCAGCTGACATTAACACAGATGATATTGAAAATTTAAGTGTCTTAAAAGGTAGTGCTGCAACAGCTCTTTACGGCCCTATTGGTAAAAATGGTGTAGTTGTAATTACATCTAAAAAAGCAAAAAATGGTAAGTCTTCAATTGTTTTAGATCAATCTGTACAAGTTTCTAACGTATATATTTTACCTGACTACCAAAACGAATATGGTGGAGGTTATTCTCAAGAATTCTCTCAATTAAATGGCCAAAACATACCTAATTATGCTGCTGATGCTTCTTGGGGACCTAAATTAGACGGACGATTAGTTAGACACTGGGACAGCTGGATTCCTAATAGTGATGAATTTGGAGAATTAAGAGCATGGTCTCCTAATGCAAATAACATTAAAAACTTCTTTAATACTGGAGTAACAAGAAATACGAACCTTGCCTTTTCTAAAGGAGGAGACGGTTACAATGTAAAAGCATCTGTAAGAAATGTTGATATTGAAGGAGTTATGCCTAACTCAGAGAGACAACTTAACCAAGTTAGTGTTCAAGCTGATTTTGATGTTAATGAAAGACTAAATGTTTATACAAATGTTAACTACCAAAACAGAACAACAGTAAATGACCCTAATGGTGGTTATGGTGGTGTTGCTTCTAATTTTAATCAATGGTGGCAAAGACAACTAGATACGGATAGAATTAGAAAAAATGACTTCCAAAATGGGCAATGGTATTCTTGGAACCTTAGAAGTACATCTAATCCTAATCCTTTATATTGGGATTCTCCATTTTTCGAAGTAGAAAACAATACTAAAAACCAAATTAAGGATGCTACTTTTGGAAACTTTGGTTTAAATTACGAAGTTAATGATAACATAAACCTAAACGTAGAATTAAGAAGAACTGTTAACACATTCAAAAGTAATGCAAGAGTTGGATTTGGTGGATTAAACCAAACTCAATTTACAGAACGAGAAAACACTTTAACATCTTTCGAATTTTTCGCTGCAGCAACATATCAAAAAGATTTAACTGAAGATTTAGATTTAACTGCAACGTTAGGTACTGAACTTAGATCTGATAAAGAAAGAAGAACAACTGCTACAACTGTTGGTGGTTTAACAATACCTGGTATTTTTACAATAGCATCTTCAAAAGATAGACCTACTTACACTGCTTTCAATTCTCAAACAAGAAACAATGGTTTATTTGCAACAGCATCTTTAGGTTTTAAAGACATGTTATATTTAGACGGTTCATTAAGAAGTGATTGGAACTCTAATGCTTATACTGAAAAGAACAGAGTAATAACTTATGGTGTTTCTGGAAGTTTCTTGTTTAGTAAATTAATTGAATCAGAAGCTTTTTCTTTTGGTAAATTAAGAGTTGGTTATGCTCAGGCACCTGACTTTCCTAGATTCGGAAGTACTACGCAAACATACCAGTTAGGTTCTAACAATAATGGTGTAGTTCCTTTTTACAACAATACAAATCAAGCTAATCCTTTTATTGAGGGTGGTGTAAGAACAGAATTTGAGGTAGGTACTGAATTACAATTTTTTAGAAATAGATTTGGTGTAGATTTTACTTACTTTAATAGAAAAGATCAAAACTTAGCTATTGATGTACCATTATCTCCAGCATCTGGTTATTTTGGTGCTGCTGTAAACTCTGGTAAATTTACTAGTAAAGGTCTTGAGATTGCATTAAATGCAACACCTATTAGGAATGAAAACTTTGAGTGGAACATTGGTATTAATTTTGCTACATTAGAAAAAACTACTGATGAGTTATATGTAGATCCTGATACAGGTGAAGCTATCGAAAATGAAATTTTAGATACTACTTGGAGAGGTATTACTATTGAATCTAGAGTAGGTGAAGAATACGGAGCTATTTACGGTAGGAAAATTACTAGAGATGAAGATGGTAACCAATTATTAGATAGTCAGGGTGCTATTCAATTTGAACAAAACCAATATTTAGGTAATTTACTTCCTGACTTTACTGGAGGTTTGTCTAACAGAGTTAAATATAAGAACTTTACATTAAGTGCTAATGTTGATTTCCAAAGCGGTGGTAAATTCTTCTCTGTATCACAAATGTTTGGTAGCTACTCTGGTCTATTAACATCAACTGTTGGTAACAATGCAGCTGGTAACCCAGTAAGAAATTCTATAAACGGAATCAATGTTCCTGCACCTACAGATGCAGATCCAAATGCAACAAATCCTAATGTAATATTTGGAGACTCAGCAAACGCAAACACAGGTGGTGTATTAGTTAGCGGAGTTGATGCTACAACCGGACAACCTGCTTCTTATTATGTTGAACCTCAAACCTATTACGCTAGTTTATTTGCTTTACATGAAAAGTGGTTATATGACGCTTCTTACATCAAATTAAGACAAGTGTCTTTAGGGTATGATTTCCCATCTTCAGTATTTGAAAATACGTTTATAGAGAGTATATCTTTAAATGCTTTTGCTAATAACCTTTGGTTAATATATTCAAGCGTAGACGGAGTAGATCCTTCTGAATTAGAAAACACTTCAGCTGATGGATTACGTTGGGAAGAAGGTGGTCAGTTACCTAGTAGCCGTTCTTTCGGATTAAACGTAAAAGTTAAATTTTAATTAAAAACATTAAGAAAATGAATAAAAAATTCAAAAGCTTGTTAGCTACTCTAGCTGCCTCTATTTTATTAGTAGGTTGTGAAAGTTACGACTTTGGTGATACAGGTGTAGACAAAAACAATCCTGTAGTAGCAATTCCATCGTCACTTTTAACAGGAGCTCAATCGAAAATAGTTGGAACGGTAAGTTTAAGTACAACTGCAACCCCTTCTTTATACGTACAACATTTATCACAAACACAATATACAGAAGAGTCGAGATATCAAACTATAAACTACAACTGGAATGTTGTAGGTAGTGGCGCAGGAGTAGATGGTAATGTAAATTTTTACAACAAAGTATTCCCTAACTTATTACAAATAATAGATTTAAATACTAACGAAAGTACAAAGGTTGCTGCATCAGCATACGGCTCTAACAATAACCAAATAGCTGTTGCAAAGTTAATGTGGGCATATTACTTCCAATGGGCAACAGACCGTTGGGGTATGCTACCTTACAGTGAAGCATTTGGAGGTGTTTCTTCTTCAAAGTCTAAATATGATTCACAAGAAGATATTTACAATGATTTATTTAATAAAATAGATGAAGCATTAGCTCAAATAGATTCGGGTGATGCACCTCAAGGAGATATTTTATTTGATGGAGACATGGCTAAATGGAGTAAATTCGGAAATACTTTAAAAATGAATATGGCTATTAGATTAGCAAAAGTATATCCAGCTGCAGGTGGTTATGCTGCAACAAAATTCAATGAGGCGATGGCGGGTGCAATATCATCTAATTCTGAAGATATTATGTTTCCTTCTATCAATAACGATGCATATGATAACCCATACCAGGATGACTATGTTGACTTAGGAAGAACAGATGAATGCTTAAGTGATGTTTTAGTAGATAGAATGTTAGATTTAAACGACCCTCGTTTACCAAAATTTGGAGAACCAGCTGAATCTACAAACACTTTTGTAGGCTTACAGTATGGATGGTCACTTTCTGGTACTATTCCTAATGCTGATGTATCATTTATGAATGATGATTTAATTAAGAATAGTGAGAGAGACTTACCAATGTTTACGTATTCTCAAATCTCGTTCAACAAAGCTGAAGCTGCTTTGTTAGGTTGGATTGCAGGAAGTGCACAAACATTTTATGAAGACGCAGTAAAAGCATCTATGGTGCAATGGACTGTTGATTCTGCCGATGCAGATGCTTATTTATTAGAAGCAGATGTTGCATACGATGCTGCTTCAGCAATGAATCAAATTGCAGAACAAAAGTGGTTAGCTTTATTTTACCAACCTTATGAGGCTTGGGCTGAATGGAGAAGATTAGATTTTCCTAATTTAACTCCTGCTGTTAACGCTTTAAATGGCACAACAATACCTGTAAGACATGGTTACCCTACTGCAGAAGTATCTCAGAATAAAGCAAATTATGATGCTGCTATTGCTGCTCAAGGACCCGATGGTTTATTTACCAAACTTTGGTGGGATGTAGATTAATAAATATATTATTATAATTCTTATAACTATCACACCCAGTTCTAAAGAACTGGGTGTTTTTTTTTGGTGAAAAACAATAATATTCGAACAAAAACAAAATAATCACGACCTTAAAACGAACATATTATGTTAAAAAATTGTTTTATTAAGATAAAATTAAGACTTTAGCAATTAATTAATTCAAATAATTATACAATGAGAACAAAGTTTAATGGAATTTTAACGCTGTTACTAGCGTTAATTGTGCAAATTTCCTTTGCGCAAGAGAAGACAGTCTCAGGTACCGTTTCTGACGAATCGGGTCCTTTACCTGGAGTTACAGTAATAAAAAAAGGTACTACACAAGGTACGGAAACAGATTTTGATGGTAATTATTCAATCAAAGCAAAAACTGGAGATGTTTTAGTTTTTAGTTTTGTTGGAATGAAAACTATTGAGAAGTCTGTTGCTATAGCTAGTAACATTAACATATTGATGCAAAGAGATGATTTACTTGATGAAGTTATTGTCGTTGGATATGGAACTGCAAAGAAAGGTAAAATAGCAGGTTCAGTTTCTGTAGTTTCTGCCAAAGAGTTGGAATCAGTACCAATTGCTTCTTTTGACCAAATACTTCAAGGTAAGGCTCCTGGTCTATACGTTAGTGCAGGTTCTGGTCAACCAGGTGCTAGCGCTAAAGTGAGAATTAGAGGAAGTCACTCTATTAATGGAGGTAATGATCCTTTATATATAATGGATGGTGTACCTATTACCGCTGGTGATTTTGCTGCACTTAATCCTAATGACTTTGCTAGTATATCTGTATTAAAAGATGCCGCTTCTAGTGCCATATATGGATCTAGAGGTAGTAATGGTGTTATCGTTATATCTACCAAAAAAGGTAATTTTAATTCTGATACAAAATTCACTTATAGGTCACAATATGGTATTTCTAATGTTGGAAAAGCAGGTTTTAATGTAATGAATGCTTCACAAAAAATGACTTTTGAAAACATTTTAACTCCTGGAAAATGGACAGATCAACAAATTTCTGATGCAATAAACAACTCTACAAATTGGCAAGATGTTTTCTTTAGAACTGGTACAACGAGTTCTCATGAATTGTCAGCGAGTGGTGGTAGTGAAAAATCAAGATTTTTCATGGGTGCCTCTTACTTCGATCAAGACGGTATTGGATTGAGATCTAAATTACAGAGAATGCAAGTTAGATTGAATTTAGAAAATCAAGCTAATGATAATATTAAAATTGGAATGAATACATCTCTTGGTTTTACAAAGTCTAACTTTAACGATTCTGAAGGAGCTGTAGCTTTGCAAAACCCATATGCAGCGGTATATTTAGCAAACCCATATGATACTTTATATAATGAAGATGGATCATTAAACACTGGTGGTGGTAAAGTTGGAGGTAATGCTTATGAAAACTTAGTAAGAAACTTGAATGCTACTAATGACACAAAGATTGTTACAAATTTATTTGCAGAAATAGGGTTAATGAAAAATGTAACATCACGTACAAGTTTTGGTATTGATTACCAACAATCTAGAAATGTAAGAGCTGCAAGACCTGATACTAATAGTGGTCTAAATACTACTCCTGGTAATGAAGGGTTTTATAGAACAGACAATAGTTATACAGCAAATATCAGTACAAATAGCTCTATAACATATTCTAACACATTTAAAGATGATCATAATATAGAGTTTAGTTTGTTTGGTGAATACAATAAGTTATACTTTGATAGTAATGGTTTTACTGGATATGGTATAAACCCTAAATTATTTGGATATGCTAATGGTATTACTGCCGCTACAGACACTAATGGTTTATTTCCTAACCTTAGAGGTAATAATGTAGAAAGAGGAATATTATCATATTTTGCTAATTCTAAATACAGCTTTAAAGACAAATACAAACTTGAATTAACCGTAAGAAGAGATGCTTCTTCTAGATTTTCAGAAGCTAACAAATGGGGAACATTTTGGTCTGTTGGTGGTTTTTGGGATGTTATGGGAGAATCGTTTATGGATAACGTAAACTTTATAAATTCTTTAAAACTAAGAGCCAGCTATGGTACTGTTGGTAACACTCAAGGTATTGGTGACTTCCAAGATGAGGGTACATATGGTACTACTAGTTATGCTGGTAACCCTGGTATAGCACCGGCATCAATAGGTAACAATCAATTAAAGTGGGAAGAGACTGCGAAATTAAATATTGGTGTAGATTTTAGTTTATTCCAGAACAGAGTTTCAGGAAGTGTTGAATATTATAATGATAAAACTTCAGATTTATTTATCAGTCAACAATTATCAGGAACTTCAGGTTTTGGTAGCCTTGATGCAAATGCGGGATCTATGGTCAACAAAGGTGTAGATGTAAGCCTAAATGTTGATGTTATTCGAAATGAAAACCTTCAATTTAGTATAGGTGGAAATTTTAACTATAATCAAAATGAAATTACTGATTTAGGTCAGGTTGAGGATTATGAATTAGGAACATCTATTGTTAGAGTAGGATTACCACTTAACTCTCATTACGCTGTTGGTTTTGCAGGAGTTAACCCTGCTAATGGTCAACCTTTGTATTTAGACAAGGATCAAAATGTTACTACAACTTTTTCAGCTGCAAACAATCTTGCGATTTGGGGTAGTTCTGAACCTGTTTATACCGGAAGTTTTAATACTGATATAAAGTACAAAAACTTTAGTTTATCTGCACTATTTACCTTTGCTGCTGACTATTATAGATTTAATAATCAATCATTCTTTCAAGAAAATCCAAATTTCGCACAATTTAACTTATCTTCTGAAATGTTAACAATATGGCAAAACCCTGGTGACGTAACTAATATTCAATCTGCTGTTTATAACAGGGAGTTTTCTTCAAGAGATATAGAAGATGCTTCATATTTAAGGTTTAGAAATGTTGTACTAGCTTATGATATGCCTAAAGATGTATTTGAAAAAGCAAAATTTTTAACAGGTGTTCGTTTTTATGTACAAGGTCAAAATTTATATACTTGGACAAATTTTACTGGATTTGACCCTGAAGATGATAATAATATAGCTCAATTCGAATATCCAACTCCTGTTACATATACATTCGGGGTAGATATTAAGTTTTAATTATAAAAATAATTTTATAAAATGAAAAAAATAATAAAAATAAGTTTAGTACTTCTATTGGTTACTATCTATTCGTGTGAAGACGCTATAAATGTATTACCAAAGGATGAGATTACTGAATCAAATGCACTAGAAAATGTAAAGGACATTAATGATGCTACTATTGGAGTATATGCAGCTATATCAGGTTCTAACATAATATCTTGGAACTCAAGATTTACTGATAATTTAAGAAAAGGTAATGGTAATAGAGGGCAAGGTGTTCAAGTTCATACTTGGAGTATAAATTCATCTACAAATGAAGCTGAAGCATTATGGGATAACATGTATCTTGTTATCAGTAGAGCTAATAGGATTCTTGATGTTATTGATAATATCCCCACAAATGGCTCAGAAGATGTTGAAACATTAGATAGGTTGAAAGGTGAACTATTAGTTATTAGAGCTATGTCTCATTTTGATTTACTAAGGTTTTTCTCAACAAGTTATACAGATATGAACTCTTTATCTGTACCTTATATTGATTTTCCTGTTGTTTTAGAAAAACCAAGTAGAAATACTTTAGGAGAAGTATATGATAACATAGAAAAAGATTTATCTGATGCCAACTCATTGCTATCAGGATCTACTCGAAGTAATATATACATTACTCCAAACGTAATTCCTGCTCTAAGGTCTAGAATTTCTTTATACAAAAACAATAGTGCTGATAATATTATTGCTATAGCTAATGCTACTACTGCAATAAATAATAGTTCTATATCAACTATCAGTAATTTTCCTTTAGTATGGACTGATAATAATGAACAGGGAGTTATTTTCAAGTTAAAAAGAACACCTACTAATTTTGCAGTTGGTACTTTATTTACTGATACTAATGGAGATGTTTTCTTTAACCCTTCAACTCAATTAGTATCTACATATACTAGTAATGATGTAAGAAGAGCTTCGTATTTTACAAATAGTGATACAGAAGTTAATAAATATGCTGGTATATCATCTGTTTATGGATTAAATGACATAAAAATGTTCAGAACTTCTGAACAATATTTAATTAGAGCTGAAGCATATACTAGAGAAAATAATTTAGTAGCTGCTGCCGCAGATTACAATATGGTTAGAAGAAATAGAATACCTTCTTACTCTGATGAAACTTTCTCTACTCAATCTGAAGCATTATCTAAAATTGATGAAGAAAGAAGGAGAGAACTAGCCTTTGAAGGTCATAGATTTTTTGATCTAAAGAGAAATAACGAATCTATCTCAAGGTTAGCTATTGATTGTGCTCCTAACTCATTTGCTTGTGATTTAGATTCAAATGACTACAAGTTTACCTTACCAATACCACAATCTGAAATTTTTGCTAATCCAAATATTGAAGATCAACAAAACCCAGGTTATAATTAAAATTTTAAAAAGATGAAAAAAATATTAAACATATTAATTGTTTCAATACTTTTAGTTGCTTGCTCAACTGTTGAAACAGCTGACTTAGGTATTAAATCTAAATGGATTCAAGTAGGGTCTGAATCATTTAGTGGAAAAGAAAGTGATGGTACTATTATGGTTCCTATACAATTGGCATCAGACTCAAATCCTGAAGACCTTACTGTTTCATTTACCGTAACTTCTTCTGATAGTGAAAAATTCACAATTGTTCCATCTGGTGGTACAATTGTAATTCCTAAAGGTGAATTTGAAGCTTTCATTGAAATAACTCCTATTGATAATTTAGACGTAAATGAAAATATTAATATAAATATTGATCTAAACGAAAATGAAAAGTATGGATTAGGGTTACTTGGAGAGGGTTTAGAATCAAATAAGACTGTCGTTACAATTTTAGATGATGATTGCCCCTTAGATGTAACTGAATTTTATGGACAATACGATGCATTAGAAGATGGTCAGTATGAATATGTAGTTACGGTTTCTGCAGGTCCTGTTCCAGGTACATTAACTTTAGATAACTTATATGAAACGGGTGGTACTACAGTTATTGAATTAAATAATACTGATCCTAGCAATCCTTTTATTACATTTAGAAGCAGAGAGTTCAGTGCAGTACTTCAAGATGATCCTACATATGGTGATTTATGGGCTACAGATCCTACAGCTATAAACTCTTCTTTTAGAACATGTGATAAATTTATGGATTTAGTCTTTAGAAGATGTGTTTCTGTAGGTTGTTATGGTGGTACAGTCAATGTGAAGTTAACGAAACAATAGAAATTAAACATATTAAAACCACCTCTATCGAGGTGGTTTTTTTATACAATAAATTCTAGTACATTTGCTGCATGGAAGAAAACACTACTATTTTTGGTATTAGAGCAATTATTGAAGCAATTGAAAGTAATGCATCAATTAACAAAGTATATTTACAAAAAGGGCTAAGAGGCGAATTATTTTTTGAATTAGATAAATTATTGAAAAAAAATAAAGTATCAACCAGTGTTGTGCCTACTGAAAAACTTGATAGACTATCAAAACATAGTAATCATCAGGGAGCTGTTGCTAAAATTTCTCCAGTAGATTTTCATGATTTAGAAACATTAATTGAAGATACTTTAGCGTCTGATAAAATGCCTTTATTCTTATTGTTAGATCAGGTATCTGATGTACGTAATTTTGGTGCCATCATTAGAACAGCTGAATGTACGGGTGTTAACGGAATTATTATTCAAAAAAGTGGTAGCGCTCCAGTAAATGCTGAAACGATAAAAACATCTGCTGGTGCAGCTTTTAAAATTCCTATTTGTAAGGTAGATCATATTAAAGATGCAATGTTTCAATTACAAGCGGCAGAAATTAAAATGGTTGCTGCTACCGAAAAGACAGAAGATTCTGTTTTTGATGTTAATTTTAATCAACCAATAGCAATTGTAATGGGATCTGAGCACAAAGGTGTTAGCAATTCTGTTTTAAAAATGGTAGATTACAAAGCCAAGTTACCCTTACTTGGCGAAATTGAATCTTTAAATGTTTCTGTTGCCTGTGGTGTGTTTTTATACGAAACACTAAGACAACGAAAATAATATAAATAAAAAACCTGCTTTATAGCAGGTTTTTTTTATTCTTCCTCCTTATAAAAATATTTATAATGTATTTCTGGTAGTTTAGTTAATACATCTTCTTCCTTAGTTTCAGGTGGTATATAATTACCTTCTTCATCAAACATATCATCAAAATCAGTTTTAGAAAACTCATATTTTTCTTTTACAATACCACTCTTCCTGTAAAAAGCAGCTAAAATAAAGCCCGATATTAATCCAGAAAGGTGTCCTTCCCATGACATACCCTCCTTAATTGGTAATACATACCAAATCATACTTCCGTAAAGAAAAATTATAATTAACGAAACAGCTACCAATCGATAGTGTTTTCTTATTATTCCGCTAAAAAAAACAAAACTAAATAATAAATAAACAATACCACTAGCACCTATATGATAGGAGTTAGAGGCTATAACCCAAGTTAAAATGCCCGTAGATACTAACCCGTATATTAAAACTTTAATTGCTACCTTCTTATAAAAATAAAAAAGACATAATAAAAGCACAAATAAAGGAACCGAATTATTAAAAAGATGACTTGCATTACCGTGTATAAATGGAGATGCTAAAACACCTCTTAAACCATAAAATTTTCTGGGCGCTACACCGTATTTATTAAAATTTAATCCGAAAGTAATTTCTACCCAATAAATAAACCATATTAGGAAAACAAAAATAAACGGAAAAAGAAAAACGTTGTTCGAAAATTTTAATTGAGTATCTGTTTTCATCAATATGAAAATAACAAAAATAAATCCAAACAACAATTTCGGAACATCTGTCATAAATCTTTTATATTTTTACAATATGAATCAACCTTTGGCAGAAAGAATACGTCCACAAAAATTATCAGATTATATTAGTCAACAACACTTGGTTGGCGAAAGTGGAATTTTAACAAATCATATTAAACAAGGTATCATTCCTTCTTTAATTCTTTGGGGACCTCCAGGTATAGGAAAAACAACATTGGCTAATATTATTGCTAATGAATCTGGTCGTCCTTTTTATACTTTAAGTGCAATAAGTTCGGGTGTAAAAGATGTTAGAGAAGTAATAGAAAAGGCGAAGAAAAGTAGTGGATTGTTTACGCAAAAAAATCCTATTTTATTTATTGATGAAATTCATCGTTTTAGTAAATCTCAGCAAGATTCACTCTTAGCTGCGGTAGAAAAAGGATGGGTTACCCTGGTCGGTGCAACAACTGAAAACCCTAGTTTTGAAGTGATACCCGCCCTACTCTCTCGTTGTCAAGTATATATTTTAAATTCTTTTGATAAAAATGATTTAATAGCCCTTTTAAACAGAGCAATGAAACAAGACGATCTTATCTCTCAAAAAAAAATAATTTTAAAAGAAACCGATGCCTTATTACAAGTATCGGGTGGAGATGCTAGAAAATTATTAAATATTTTTGAATTATTAGTAGCAGCTAATGAGGAAATTGAAATTACAAATGAATTAGTTTTATCTAAAATTCAAAAAAATACTGTTCGTTACGATAAAACTGGCGAGCAACATTACGATATTGTTTCTGCTTTTATAAAATCAATTAGAGGTAGTGATCCTAACGGTGCTGTGTATTGGTTGGCCAGAATGATTGAAGGTGGTGAAGATGTAAAATTTATTGCACGAAGACTTCTTATTGCGGCTTCTGAAGATATTGGGAATGCGAATCCGACCGCTTTTATAATGGCTAATAATACTTTTCAGGCTGTGTCTGTAATTGGCTATCCTGAATCAAGAATTATATTAAGTCAATGCGCAATTTACTTGGCTAATTCCCCAAAAAGTAACGCTTCTTATATGGCCATTGGCGAAGCTCAGAACTTAGTAAAAACAACAGGTGACTTATCTATTCCGTTGCACTTAAGAAATGCTCCTACAAAACTAATGAAGGATTTAGATTATGGTAAAGAGTACAAATACTCACATAATTATGATGGCAACTTTGTGAATCAAGAATTTTTACCGGATGAAATAAAAAACACTAAACTTTATGAGCCTGGCAATAATGCTAGAGAAAATCAGTTTAGAGAGTTATTAAAACAACGTTGGAATGGTAAATACAATTATTAAAAAAGAGAGCTGTAACAGCTCTCTTTTTTAATAATTGTAAATGAAATTTAAAATTTAACTTCATATTTTTCTATAACTTTTATACCCTCCTTATAATACTCTGCAAACCAAGTATTATCATCTTTATATAAAATTCCGTTTTTATTCTTCAATATAAAAACATCTTTAACATTCGTTTTTAAGACCTGAAAAACAACTTCGGGTGTAGTATTTACCAATTGATAACCGTTAGCTGTAGATTGTGCATATAAAGTTATTTCTTTAGTTTTATTAACGGTATTTTCTTTGATTGTTTTAGCTGTTATAACTTTCGGTTTAACAATAACTGATGATTGCTCTGTTAACTCTTCTGGTTTCTCTTTAAGAGGAACATAATTATAGTTTAAAGCTTTAATAGATTTAAAAGCATCTCTTATAGCTTCGTGATATGATTTTTTATAATCTTTTAGTTTACTTGTTCCTTCCTTAGATGAAAAAACTACATTATTGTAACAATCTTTTAGCTTAATTGTAATTTTAGTTGAGAACATGCTTGACTCATCTTCTACCTCACTTGTTAAAGCTAAACATCTATTTTTAGATAAATCTATGGGTAATTTTTGATCAGATAAAAAAACTGTAAAACCATCCTTATTAAACAAAAACTTAGTTAACGAACTTGTTTGATATTGATCATCTTTTTTAACAAAATCAAATTTTTTAGGTACAATTACATATTTGTAATTATTAATGTTTTTCTGAGCAAAAATTGATGTTGTTAGTATCAATAAAATGAAAAGTATTTAATTCATGTTTATTATAATTTATATAAAATTGATTTATAAATATTGTTTTAATTGAATTAGTGATTGAATATTAATCACACCTGCTGGTGGTTTTATTTCGTTTGTAAAATGAATGGCCAACATACCACAGTTTAAAGCACCTAAAATATCTGCTTCATAACTATCTCCAATCATTATAGCATTTTCTGCTATTGTTTTTGCTTTCATTAAAGCAAACTCAAAAACTTTAGGGTTTGGTTTTTTAACACCTACACTTTCTGAGGTAATAACTTCTTTAAAAAATTTATCGATGCCAGATTTTTGCATTTTTAAACTTTGAATTTCTTCAAAACCATTTGTTATGATATGCAATTCATATTTAGTTTTTAAATACTCTAAAACCTCAACTGTAGCCTCAAATAAATGATTATAGTTGGGTAAATATTTAATATAATCTTCTGAAATTGTAATAATTAAATCATCTGATATTTTATAATTTAAAGCATCAAAAGACTCTTTTAATCTTCCATATCTTAAAGTTGATTTCGATACTTTTTCGTCTCTGTAAAGCTTCCAATATTTTAAATTAATAGGCAAGTAAACTTTTAAAAATTCATCTACATCCAATTTTATATTTTGCTCTTCAATAATTTGTTTAAATGTAAGTTTTGAGTTTTTATCAAAATCCCAAAGTGTGTGATCTAAATCAAAAAAAATGTGTTTTATATTCATTCTAATATATTATCCAAAAAAGATTAAATTAATTTCTAACTATTTTAAGCATCGAACTATATACACGTCTCCATCCGTTCCATCTTTGATAATTACTTAAACTTTCATTGTGAAAAATAGTAATAAATAAACCATTTACTGCTTTAACTTCATTTTTAAGATCTCTAATCTTACCTAAAGATTGTTTTGGAGTTAACTTTAAATAATCATTTAAAGTAGTATCAATTAAAGCAAATGGGAACACTTTTAAAGGTGTTTGAATTTCAAATTCTAAATCATAAAAATAAAAAGGAGTACAGGTTCCTGCTCTAAAACCAGTATGACTTGCGTACCCCATTGAGTAATCTTCCTCTATTTCTAAATCAATTAAGTTTTGATATGTTTCTGGAAAAGATAACCTTAAGTAATGTTGACGTGAGCGCCGTATTGGCATATTAATAATATTCTCTAACCGTTCTTTTTCTTTTTTTAACTGTGCACTATTCTTCATAGTGTAATACGAAGGGTGTAAGCCTACACGAGCATAGTCTAACGTGTCTTTAATTAAAAGTTTAAATTTTCTTTTTGATGCGGACACATTAGTATCAAAAGTCGTATAATCTCCTATTAAAAAGAAAAAAATAGTTCGTACTTCATATATTTTTTTAAGTTCTATTATTGATTTAAAAGTATTAAAAGGATCTCTTTTTATATTAAATAAAACCGCTAAACGATCCCACACAGTAAAAACTTTAAATTGCGATACATCTTTTAAAAAACCGCCTACAGTCCGCACAAAACTTTTGTACTTGTAAGCATAAGCATTGTCTACATCAATTGTTGAAATGTATTCATATTTTCTAGTTGGATGCTCATAATCGGGGAACTTAATTTTTAAGATATCTAAAAACTTGTAAGCCCAAATATCAACAACAGGTTTTTCTAAAAAACCGTATTTAAAAGCAATACTATTTTTTGCTGTAAATCGTCCGTGTTCATCTTTTACTTGTGTTAAATATTCCTCATATCTAGATACTAAATAAAAGCTTGCTGCAAAAATATCAAAAGGAATTTCTGATTGCTCACCAGTTGGAAAAAAGCAAGGAATATCATCCCATTTTTTAAAATTTATTTCAAAATCTTTTACTCCTTGTTGAAATAACAATTCGTTACTTTTCACAAAAAACTCTTTTCCTAAAGCTACGTTTGTATAGGAAAACTTAGGCCCATTATACGCAACAAACTCTTCTACTTTACCTGTAAAATTAATAGGTATTTGTAAAATACGTGTAAAAATATGCTTAAAAACATACCTAACACGTGGCGTAATTTTATGGGTATAAATAAGGATCATAGTTTACAAAATATCTGCAAACTACTAAAGTATACCTTCATCTGCAAAGCTAAAATACGTTTTTTCAGTAATTATTAAATGATCTAAGAGCTTTATATCTAAAGTTACTCCTGCTTCTTTAATTTTAGCAGTAAGTTCGATGTCTGATTTACTAGGGCTTAATTTACCTGATGGATGATTATGAGCCACAATAATACCAACCGCTGATAATTTTAAAGCCTTTTGATATATTAATCGAACATCTACCAAAGTTGCCGTAAAACCTCCTTTGCTTAATTGATGTTTTGCCAACACTTTATTTGAATTATTTAAATACAAAACCCAAAATTCTTCGTGTTCTAAATCTCCTAAAAAAGGTTGTAATATAGTAGCAACATCCAAAGAGCTTTTTATGCTTAAAATAGTATTACTTTCTTTAAATTGTCTTCTTTTACCAAATTCTAAGGCAGTAATAATTGAAATCGCCTTCGCCTCTCCTATTCCTTTAAACTCCATTAGTTCTTCTATAGTCAATTTTGCCAAAGCATTTAAATCATGATTTACCGAGGCTAATATTTTTTGAGATAACCCAACAGCACTTAGCTCTTTATTACCCGAACCTATTAAAATAGCAACCAACTCTGTATCTGATAAAACCGATTTACCTTTTAACATAAGTTTTTCACGTGGTCTATCATCTAAAGCCCAAGATTTTATTGATCTCTTTTCCATGGATTACTGTATCATAAATTCTATATAAATATAATTCATTTTTTGCACAACCAAAAGAAGCACAGTATCTTTGCATTCTATCATTTTTCAAACTTACCTATGAAAATTATAATAGCTGGGGCTGGAAGCGTGGGTTTTCATTTAGCTAAACTTCTTTCTTACGAATCTCAAGATACTTTTGTAATTGATTTTGACGGCCAAAAATTGAATTACATCAATAATCATTTAGATGTAATTACAAAAAAAGGAGATGCCACTTCAATTAAATTATTAAAAGAAATAGGTATTGGCTCCGCTGACTTATTACTAGCAGTTACCGAAAGTCAAAACACCAACTTTGCCATATCTGTCATTGGTAAGGCTTTGGGAGTAAAAAAGACAATCGCAAGAATAAACAACCCAGAATTCTTAAAAAACGACAGTATAAACTTTAAAGATTTTGGGGTAGACTTTATGATTTCTCCAGAAGCTTTGGCTGCCGAAGAAATAAAACTGCTATTAAATCAATCTTCATTTAATGACACTGTAGCTTTTGAAAATGGTGTTTTTAATATCATGGGAACTGCTCTTGGTTATAAGTCTAAAATATTAGATTTAACAGTTAAAGAAGCTAAAGAAAAATTTAGTTTAGTCGATTTTATTACCATTGCTATAAAAAGAGAAGGAATAGCACAAACTATTATTCCTCGTGGTGATACAATTTATAAAATGAACGATCAAGTTTATTTTTCAGCACCAAATTATAGCATTTCAAAATTATACCCTCTTATTGGTAAAGAGCATGTTAACATTAAAAATGTTATGATTCTTGGCGGTAGTAGTATTGGTAGAAAAACCGCAAGAAGTCTTTGTAAAGACAATTTTAAAGTAAAATTAATAGAGCGTAAAAGAGAAAAAGCATTAAGCCTTGCTGAAGATTTAATGGACACTTTAGTTGTTCATGGAGACGGTAGAAATATGGAGCTTTTAGAAGGTGAAAACATTAGAGATATGGATGCCTTTGTTGCTGTTACTGGTGATTCTGAAACCAACATAATGTCTTGTTTGGTAGCTAAATCTAAAGGTGTTAAAAAAACAGTAGCTTTAGTTGAAAATATGGACTATATAAATATATCTCAAACTATTGGTATAGACACTCTTATTAACAAAAAATTAATTGCCGCTAGTAGCATTTTTAGGCATATTCGTAAAGGAGACATCTTAGCTTTAGCAAACTTACACAATATTGATGCTGAAGTTTTTGAGTTTGAAGTACCACAAAACGCTAAAGTAACAGAAAAACCAATTAAAGATTTACGTTTTCCAAGAGAAGCTGTTTTTGGAGGTGTAATTAGAGATGGAAAACCTCACATGTCTTTTGGAGATTTTCAATTAAAAGGGGGAGATAGAGCTATTGTATTTTGTTTACCAGAAGCAATAACCGCTGTAGAAGACTTATTTAAATAATGGAAAACCTTAATGTAAAATTAATTTATCGCTTTTTAGGTATTACCGCTATTCTTAACGGTTTATTTATGTGGCTTTCATTACCATTTAGTTTTTACTACGATGAAACTTCTAAATGGGGAATTTTAAACGCAGGTATTATTACTATTGCTGTTGGTTTAGTTCTCTATTTTTTTAACAAACCTGACAACAAAAAAATTCAAAAAAAGGAAGGTTACCTTATCGTTACCTTCGGTTGGCTTACTTTATCTATTACAGGTATGTTACCTTATTTATTATCTGGTAGTATTCCTAGTGTTACAAATGCTTTTTTTGAAACAATATCTGGTTACTCAACAACAGGTTCATCTATCTTAACAGATATTGAATCTATGCCGAAAGGAATTCTTTTTTGGCGTAGTGCTACCCATTGGATTGGAGGTATGGGAATTATTGTACTTACCATTGCAATATTACCTTTATTAGGAATTGGAGGAATGCAGTTGTTTATGGCAGAAGCTCCAGGGCCATCAGCTGATAAGTTACACCCCCGTATTACCGATACTGCTAAACGATTATGGCAAATTTATGTACTGCTTACCATTGTTGAGTTTTTACTTTTAAAAGTAGCAGGAATGAATTGGTTTGATGCTATTAATCATGCCATGGCAACTGTTAGTACTGGAGGATTTTCTACTAAAAATGCAAGTGTTGCTCATTGGAATAACTCTCCTTTAATTCAGTATATAATTATATTTTTCATGTTTATTGCAGGTACAAACTTTGTACTAACTTATTTTGCCTTAAAAGGTAAATTCAGAAAAGTAATTCAAAGTGAAGAATTTAAATATTATTTATTTGGTGTATTAACTATATCATCAATCATTGCTGTAATGATTATTTTTTATCAAGACCCTGCTTTACAAACAACAATCAATCATCCGATGGTTTTCGGAAAAGTAGAAAGTGCTATTAGACATGCCTTATTCTCTGTAATTTCAGTAGTTACTACAACCGGATTTGTAAGTGCAGATTTTACAATGTGGAGCTTTTTTGTAACAGCAATGTTTTTCTCTTTATTTTTCTTAGGTGGATCTGCTGGATCTACATCTGGAGGTGTAAAAATAGTAAGACATATTGTAATGCTTAAAAACAGCTTTTTAGAATTTAAAAAATCTTTACACCCCAATGCTATTATTCCTGTTCGTTATGATGGCAAAGCTGTAAAACAAACTATTGTATTTAATATACTTTCATTTTTTGTTTTTTACATGTTAATCTTTATATCTGGTACTGTAGTACTTGCCTTATTTGGTTTAGATTTTTACTCGGCAATTGGTGCATGTGCTTCTTCTTTAGGTAACATTGGCCCTGCAATTGGTAGTGTAAGCCCCGTAGATAATTTTAATCATTTATCTATCGGAGCAAAATGGTTCTGTTCTTTTCTTATGTTAATTGGTCGTCTAGAGCTTTTTACAGTATTAATACTACTTACTCCTTTCTTCTGGCGTAAAAGTTAATTACCTCAACTAAAAGAGATAAACTATTATAACTTAAAGCAACTTCTTAACTTCATCAAAATCTAAGCCTCCATAATTACCAGAACTCATTAATAACAAAGCGGTATTTTCTAAATTTTGATTGAATAAGTACTCTTTAAACTCAGCAGGATTCGTATAAATAATTAAATCATCACGTTTAAAAGCATCTGCAATTTGTTGCGCTGTAACTTCTTCTAATTGTTTAATTTTTACTGCATGTGGTGAATAAAAAACGACTGCTTTATCTGCTTTATCTAAAGCACCTTTATATTCTGCTAAAAACTCGGCATTTAAACTAGAATAGGTATGTAACTCTAAACACGCTAATACTGTTCTTTCTGAATATTGCTTTTTAACCGCAGTAGTTGTTGCCGCTACTTTACTAGGACTGTGTGCAAAATCTTTAAAAACTACTGATGTTTTATTTTCTGCAATTTTCTCTAATCGCTTACTTGCACCTTTAAAACTAGCTATTGCTTCATAAAAATCATCCTCATCAATTCCCATGTGTTGGCTAATCCACTTTGCTCCTGCTAAGTTTTGTAAATTATGATCACCAAAAATTTCTAACGGTAAATCTCCATCCGGAGTATCTATATAGGTAATTCCGTTATCTATAAAATAAGTAGGTGTTTTATAAGGATACTTTTTTATCGGATGATTCGAATTCTCTACAACTTCTTTTAAAATAGCATCCTCTTCATTGTATACCATTATTCCGCCATTGGTAAGCGAATCTGTAAATATTTTAAACTGCGCTACATAATTATAAAACGTAGGAAATACATTAATATGATCCCAAGCAATACCTGTTAACAACGCAATATTTGGCTTGTATAAATGAAATTTCGGACGCATATCTATAGGAGAACTTAAATATTCATCTCCTTCTAAAACAATAAACTCATTTTCTTCAGTTAAATGCACCATCGTATCAAAGCCCTCTAACTGTGCTCCTACCATATAATCAACTTCTCTTTCATGATAATTCAACACATGCAAAATCATTGAAGTAATGGTAGTTTTTCCGTGAGAGCCACCAATTACCACACGTGTTTTATCTTTAGATTGCTCGTACAAAAATTCTGGATAAGAATATATTTTAACACCTAACTCCTGTGCTTTTAGCAACTCAATATTATCTTTCTTCGCATGCATTCCTAAAATTATAGCATCTAAATCGGTATTTATTTTTTCTGGAAACCAACCAAACTCTTCTGGTAATAATCCGCGTTTTGCTAAACGAGATTTAGAAGGATCGTGAATTGTATCATCGCTTCCTGTAATTTGGTATCCTTTTTGGTGTAAAGCAATTGCTAAATTGTGCATTGCACTTCCACCGATGGCTATAAAATGAATTTTCATGTTTTAGGTATCTCTAGTATAAAGCAAAAATACAAAACCAAGTTATAATTTAAGTATCTTTAAATCGAAACTCATTGAAAAGTTATGTTCACGCATTCAAATACTAATTTCACAAAGTTTTGGTTGTTATATTTAAGATAATTTAAGTGTTTTGATCTTATAAACGAATTCTGCTATGAAAAAATTGACATCTATTTTACTACTAATTTTATTTTCAACTTTTATACATGCCCAAGAAAATTATAAAAACCTTTGGGATGAAGTTGAGCAATTTGAAAAAGACAATCTTCCAAAATCGGCCTTAAAAGTTGTAACTATTATTTACGCTAAAGCGGAAGTAACTAAGAATTCGCCACAAATTATTAAAGCATTATTTTATAAAAGTAAGTTTTCGTTAACTTTAGAAGAAGACGCACAATTAAAAATCATCAATCAGTTTAAAGAACAAATTGATAAAAGTAGTTTCCCTACAAAAAACGTATTAGAAAATGTTTTAGCCAATTTGTATTGGCAATATTTTAATCAAAACAGATGGAAGTTTTACCAACGTACCAAAACATCTAAAAAAATTAATAATAACGATTTTAGAACTTGGGATTTAGACACTTTATTTGCTGAAATTCACAGTTATTATCAGAAATCATTAGCAAACGGATTGCTATTACAACAAACGGATGTTTCTGAATTTAATGATATTTTACATATCGCTAAAGGCTCTAAAGAATATCGACCTACATTATTCGATTTCTTAGCACATAATGCACTAAAATTTTATAAAACTTCTGAAACAAACATTACAAAACCTGCGTATCAATTTAAAATTGATAATCCTAAAATGATAAGTGATATAGTCAGTTTTTCTACTATCAACTTAACTTCAAAAGATACTGTTTCACTTCAACTTAGTGCGTTAAGAATTTATCAAGAACTCATAAATTTTCATTTAAAAAACAACAATTTAAAAGCTTTAGCTACGGTAGATTTAGAACGCTTAAATTTTGTGAATCAACATGCTACTTTTAATGATAAGCAAGAGCTGTTTTTACAAACATTAAAATCAGCCGAAAACAACTATAAAAAACACGAAGTAGTTGGATTGTATAGTTATAAAATTGCTGAAATTTATAGACAACAAGCAAACGGTTATAAAGCCACCAAAAATGAAGCATTTCGTTTTAAAAACAAAGAAGCGCTTGCTATTTGTAATCGTATAATTACACAGTTCCCTAAAAGTGTTGGCGCTAAAAAATTTGAAGCTTTAAAACTGCAAATAAAAACAAAATCACTTTCAATTTTATCAGAAAAATTCAGTCCTATAAATACCGCTTCTCGTTTATTAATAACCTACAATAATATTGATAAGTTATATTTTACAACTTATAAAATCAACAGAACTCAAGTTGAAAAACTAAATAATATTTATAAGGAAGAAGAACGCATCAATTTTATAAAAACGCTAATCACTGCAACGTCGTGGAATACTAAATTAAGAAACGAATCTGATTATTTGTCACACTCAACCGAGGTTATCGTTCCTAAACTTACACAAGGAAATTATTTAATAGTTGCCCATGAAAACAATACTTTAAATACGACTGACTTATTTGCTACTGCCAATATTCAGATAAGTAATTTGGCTTTAATTGAAAGTACAGACAACAATATAAAAACTTACCAAGTAGTTGATAGAAATACTGGTAAACCGATTAAAGATGCGCAATTATTACTTAAAAATAAAGAATACAGAAATGGAAAAAACATCAATCAGAAATTAATTACTGATGAAAACGGATTTGCTTCTTTTAAAAGTAATCAGACTTATTATAACGTATCTATTACTGCTAAAACTAAAAATGACAGTGCTGTTTTTGGCAACTACTATTTATACAAACATCAAGAATCAGGAATAAAAGAACAAGAAGAAAGCATCAAAATAAAACCATTTATTTTTACTGATAGAAGTATTTATCGCCCAGGGCAAACGGTTTATTTTAAAACTATTTTCATTCAAAAAAAGGATGATAAATCTACTCCTTTCACTAATGAATATGTTGAAATCACTTTAAATGATGTAAACGGACAAGAAGTTAAAAAGTTAGATTTAAAACTAAATGAATTCGGGTCTGCTTCAGGAGAAATCGTATTACCTAATAACGGTTTAACTGGCGAATATTCTTTTGACATTGATGAAAGTGAGAAAAAAGAAAGTACTTTTTACGATACTGTTGATTTCGATTTTGAAAGAGATGATTACATCACCACTATTTCGGTAGAAGAATACAAGCGTCCGAAATTTGAAACCGATTTTAAACCGGTAACCGAAACTTTTAAACTGAACGATAGTATTACCGTAAACGGATTTGCCAGAGCTTTTTCTGGAGCAAATATAACCGATGCGAAAGTAGTATATCGAGTTCATAGAAAGGTACAATATCCTAATTGGTGGTATTGGCGCAGGCCAAATTCAACGTCTGAAACACAAGAAATTACACACGGAGAAAGCATCACCGATACAGCAGGTAATTTTGCTGTCAAATTTAAAGCACTTCCGGATGAAAGTGTAAGTAAAGAAAGTTTACCAGTTTTTAATTATGAAATTACAGCTGATGTTACCGATATTAATGGCGAAACACGAAGTGCTACCACCATCGTAAAAGTAGGTTATCATGCATTAACAGCTTCTTTACAAATAAATCCGATTGTTAATAAAGAAGAGAAACAGCATGTAATAAAAACCAACACCGAAAACTTAAATAACGAGTTTGTGGCTGCTAACGGAACTGTAAAAATCTACAAATTACAAGCCCCTAAAAACCCGTTACGAGAAAGACCTTGGAATACTCCCGATTATCAAGATATTCCAGAAAATGAGTTTAGAAAATTGTTTCCGCATGATGCATATACTAAAGAAGAGCAAAATGCAGCTTCTTGGAAGAAAGGGAAATTGGTTTTTGAAAAAGAATTTGATACTAAAAAATCAAAAGAGCTTGTTTTTAAAAACATCAAAAGTTGGACTTCAGGTAAATATATTGCCGTTTTAACTACGCAAGATAAATTTAAACAGCAAGTAACAGATAAAGCTCATTTTACCATTATTAGTACCCGTGAGAAAAAAAATGCTGACAATAATTTATTTTTTATAAAAACGAACAAAACTAATTATTCGATAAACGATATGGTTTGTTTAGAGCTCGCATCTGCATCAAAAGATATTACCGTAATTGTTCAAACTGAAAAAAATCATAAAATTGTAGATACACAATTAATCCATTTAAATAATAGCTCAAAATCAATTGAAATACCTGTAACAAAAGAAGATATTGGAGGATTTGCTATTAAATACTACTTTGTAAATTATAATTCTTTTAGCAGCGGAGTTCTTGCTATTTCGGTTCCTAAAAAAGAAGAACTTATTACTATTGAAACCACTACTTTTAGAGATAAACTAAAACCAGGTACTTCTGAAAAATGGAGTTTCACCATTAAAAATGATCAAAAAAATAAAGTAACTGCCGAAGTTTTAGCAAGTATGTATGATGCTTCTTTAGATGAGTTTAAACCGCATAATTGGCAATTTAACCCAATAACAACCTCCAATTATTATTCATACGGAAATACCGCAAACGCACACCAAAGTTTTGGTAATTCTAGTTTTAGAATTTACAACCGAAGTTATTCGAATAACAATTATCAACCTCAACAATATGATCAATTTAACTGGTTTGGATTTAGTTT
>CAXHZZ010000030.1:0-26565 GCA_964021635.1 uncultured Tenacibaculum sp. | reverse complement strand
GTGACCAAAGAGCCTTAGAAAAATTAACGAAGGCTAACTTACGTTTCGTTGTTTCAGTAGCAAAGCAATATCAAAATCAAGGATTAACATTACCCGATTTAATTAATGAAGGTAACTTAGGGTTAATTAAGGCTGCAAAACGTTTTGATGAAACACGTGGTTTTAAATTTATCTCATATGCTGTATGGTGGATTCGTCAATCTATATTACAAGCACTAGCAGAACAATCTCGTATTGTACGTTTACCGTTAAACAAGATTGGTTCTATCAACAAGATTAACAAAATGTATGCTTTCTTAGAGCAAGAAAACGAAAGACCGCCAAGTCCTGAAGAAATTGCTAAGAAGTTAGACATGACAGTGAACGATGTAAAAGAGTCTATGAAAAACTCTGGTCGTCACGTATCTATGGATGCTCCTTTAATTGAAGGTGAAGATTCTAACTTATATGATGTATTAAACTCAGGTGAATCTCCAAATCCAGATAAAACATTATTGCACGAATCTTTACGTATCGAAATTAATCGTGCTTTAGAAACATTAACTCCTCGTGAGGCTGATGTTGTAAAATTATACTTTGGTTTAGGAGAACACCAACCAATGACTTTAGAAGAAATCGGTGAAACATTTGATTTAACTCGTGAGCGTGTTCGTCAGATTAAAGAAAAAGCTATCAGAAGATTAAAACATACATCAAGATCTAAGATATTAATGACCTACCTAGGGTAGAAGTCGCAGACCTCTTTTGGTATCTCACTCATGCTGTAGAAAAGCATGAAACATATATAAAACTCTCGAATTAATTTTCGGGAGTTTTTTTATTTGGAGCTATTTCCTGCTTTCCTCTATATGTTTTTCACGGTAGTTCTTTATACTAATTTTTAATGTTTCAAAATTCATTCGAACTGACAGTAAAAAAGGATACCGCTTCAAATACGACGTATTCAACGACTCTATAAATATAAAAGCGGAGTTAATCTGAGCTAAACTTACAACTTTTTTAAAGTGACATACTTTTAATTTTTACTAGAATTCGAATTGTATGAAACGGCAAACACCCAAAAAACGTAGTGGTCTGGATGCGATAGAGCAATATAATACTAGAGTTAAAAAAAATTAAAATAAGACTAGATTTTTGTTTCTTTTCAGCAATGGAAAAGAAAAAAGAGAATTAAAATTACCATTCTTATATTTAAATTTCAAAAAGCAAAGCCTAATTAATTATCTTTACATAAAATAACAACACAACAACAAACAAATGAGTAAATTAATTGCACCATCAATTTTAGCGGCAGATTTTGCAAATCTTCAAAGAGACATCGAAATGGTAAACAATAGTGATGCCGATTGGTTTCATATTGATATTATGGATGGTGTTTTTGTACCAAACATATCTTTTGGAATGCCTGTTTTAAGAGCAATTACAAAGCATGCCAAGAAAACAATCGATGTACATTTAATGATTGTTAATCCTGATCAATACATTGAAACATTTGCAAATTTAGGTGCTGATGTTTTAACAGTACATTACGAAGCTTGTACACACTTACACAGAACAATTCAGGCCATAAAAGCAGCAGGAATGAAAGCTGGAGTTGCACTAAATCCGCATACGCCAATTGCTGTTTTAGAAGATGTTATTACTGATTTAGACTTGGTTTGTATAATGAGTGTAAACCCTGGTTTTGGCGGACAATCTTTCATAGAAAACACCTATAAAAAAGTAAATCAATTAAAACATTTAATCGAGTTTTCGAATTCTGATTGTCAAATAGAAATAGACGGAGGTGTAACTGACAAAAACGCTAACAAGCTTATTGAAGCAGGCGCTGATGTTTTAGTAGCTGGTAGCTATGTTTTTAAAAGTGATGACCCTACCCAAACTATTAAAAACCTAAAAGAATTAGTAAATTAAAACTTTAAAAAATTGCTAGAAAAACTTAAACAACATTACGGTTATTTATTCGAAGACGAATTAATACATGAAATTGCTAATGTTGCCGTTTATAAAGAATTTAAAGAAGATACTATTATTATTGATGTTGATAGCAATATGGTTTCTATCCCTTTAATAATTAGCGGCGCTATTAAAATTTTAAGAGAAGATAAAGAGGGAGAAGAATTAGTTTTGTACTATATTGAAAAAGGTGATACTTGTGCTATGACACTTTCTTGCTGCATGGGAGAAACAAAGAGTAAAATTAAAGCAATTGCTGAAACTGATGTTACTCTATTAATGATTCCTAAAAATAAAATGTCTGAATGGTTAAGTAAATACAAAACATGGCAAGAATATATTTTACTAAGCTATCACTCTAGACTTAACGAGTTTATTGAAGCGGTAGATTCTATTGCTTTTTTAAATATGGACGAACGCCTATATAAGTACCTAAAAGACAAAGCTATGGTTGTTGGCAACGACACTTTAAATGTTACGCATTTACAAATAGCCAATGATTTACACACCTCTAGAGTTGTTATCTCTAGATTATTAAAGGCTTTAGAAAAAAAATCGAAAATTGAATTACGAAGAAATCAAGTAAAAATATTGGATTTATAAGCTACGCTTTAGAAACTTGCAACTTTCTTATACAAGCCTTATAAAGATTAAAAAAACACACCATAATAAAGACCATATATTATAACTTTTTTTGTAGGCATATAATGATTAAAGTAATTAGATATGCCTAAAAAGTCATTTATATTTCTAAGTCTCTATATACAAAACTTAACTCTATAAAATTAACACATTATGTAACATCGGTTACATAATAAAAAGTAATTCTAGCGTATTTTCACACTTTCTTTAAAAGGTTCCCCGTTTTTTATTTCCCCTTAAAAAACAGTAGATACTTATACTGTTTTTTGTTCTTTTTGTGACCGCGAAGGGATTCGAACCCCCAACCATCAGAGCCGAAATCTGATATTCTATCCAATTGAACTACGCAGTCATTATTATTACGCCAAGGTTTTCTTTACAATCATCGAAATAGTTTTACCATCAGCTTTCCCTGCTAATTGTTTAGATACTATACCCATAACCTTACCCATATCTTTCATTCCGCCTGCACCAACTTTAGCAACTGTTTCTTTTACTACTTTCTCTATCTCTTCTTCTGATAAAGCTTCGGGTAAAAACTGCTCTAAAACTGCAGCCTCTGCTAATTCTGGCTCTGCCAAATCATCTCTTCCTTGTTCAGAGAAAACAACAGCACTATCTTTACGTTGCTTTACTTGTTTTTGAACAATCTTTAACTCTTCAGCTTCTGTAACCTGTCCTGTTCCTGTTTCGGTATTGGCCAACATAAAAGCTGATTTTAAAGCTCTAAGAGCCGTTAAAGCTACTGTATCTTTAGCTTTCATAGCCTCTTTCATCTTATCGATTACTTGTTTTTGCAAACTCATGGTTATTTATTTTTATTAAAAAATTCCCGACTAAGCGGGAATTTAATATTTATTTCTATTAATTAATCTACATTGTCATGTAAAAATGAATTATTAGAACGTAATAAATCATTATTATCTGTATTTAATGCTGTATCTGATCTACTAATATCAGCACCTGTATTAATATCTACACCCAATCTTTTATAGGCTGGTTGACGTTCGATTTCATCAATGTTTTTACTAACTTGATCATTGAACTTATAATTAAAACCTTTCATTTTATCACGTCTTTCTTGCGTTCTTTTTTGCAATTCTGATATGGTAATCTCTAAAGGTGAAACTTCTTCGCTAGTCGTTTCTATATTATTAATTTCTTCTTTAGTTTTAGTCTTTACCTTAAATTGTAAAGCTTCTTCAACCTCTTCTTTTATAACCGGTGTAGAACTTTTACCAATTGTAGGTTGCACATTAAAGTCATCTAAAACATATCTTTTTTCTATTTGATGCACCTGAGGTTTTATCTCTTGAGCTACAACTTTTATGTTTTTAATTTCGTTTGTTGTTGTTACAATTGGCGCTACTGGAGTAATTTCTTCATATGAATTTACCGGTAAATCAAACAATAAATCTTGTTGAACAGGTTGTTGTTGTACTTCTTGTTTAACAACTTCTTGCTCAGCTATATTTGTAATAATAAAATCATCTTCAGAAATGGTTTCTATAGCAACCTCTTCATAAACAACATTAATATTATTTATTACATCTGTAGTTGGTATTAGATTTGACTTTGACTCTTCTTTTTCTTCTTCTAAAACATGAACAATTTTACTCGGAGTTGCTGATGTAAAAGGTTGATTAAGACCTGACGCAACTTGTACTTTCTTTTCTCCGAAATTATACGTAGCTTTTTGCTCATCTTCTAGGGTATGAACAATTTTTTTTACTTCAGTATCTGTAATTGTCCCTTGTTGATCAGCTGTAAAACCTGTTGCAACAATAGTCACTGCAATTCCATCATCTAACGATTCGTCTTCACCAACTCCCATAATGATGTTAGCATCATAACCTGCTTCATCTTGAATGTAGTCATTAATTTCTCCGATTTCATCTAAAGTAACCTCATTAGCTCCTGAAACAATTAATAATAAAACATTTTTAGCTCCTGTAATTTTGTTGTCATTTAACAACGGAGAGTCTAATGCTTTTATAATTGCATTTTTAGCTCGATTATCTCCTGTTTCTTTAGCAGATCCCATAATTGCAGTTCCACTATTAGAAAGTACGGTTTTAGCATCGTGTAAATCAATATTTTGTTTATAGTGGTGTGTTATAACTTCAGCAATACCTTTGGCAGCTGTAGCTAAAACTTCATCAGCTTTAGAGAATCCTGCTTTAAAACCTAGGTTCCCGTATACTTCACGTAACTTATTGTTATTTATAATAATAAGTGAATCTACATTTTGACGTAGTTCATCAATTCCTTTCTGAGCTTGTTTGGTACGCATTCTTCCTTCAAACTGAAATGGCATTGTAACGATACCTACCGTTAAAACATCCATATCTTTTGCAATCTTTGCTATAATAGGCGCAGCTCCAGTACCAGTACCACCCCCCATACCTGCAGTAATAAACACCATTTTAGTATGTGTACTTAACATTTGCTGAACTTCTTGAATACTTTCAGCTGCTGCTTGTGCTCCAACATCGGGATTTGCTCCTGCTCCTAAACCAGAAGTTAAATGTGCTCCTAATTGAATTTTATTAGGTATAGGACTACTTTCGAGCGCTTGTGCATCGGTATTACAAATTACGAAATCTACTCCGTGAATTTGTTTACTAAACATGTGGTCTACAGCATTGCTTCCACCCCCACCAACACCAATCACTTTAATAGCATTCGATTGTGTTTTTGGCATGTCGAATGAAATGTTATTGAATTCTGTACTCATAATAACTTTTCTTTTAATTTTTATTCATTTATATTCTTTTTCTAGGGGATAAAAAAGAATACTTAATTTATTTACTCTGCGTTATCTAAAAACTCTGTAAATCTTTCTCTGAATTTATCAAAAATAGATTTTGTTTTTCCCATAACAACTTGTTTTTTATCATTTAATTCTTCTGAAACACTTTCAGTATCTAGCAAGTTTTCTGGTTCAGTATTAACTGGTTCTTGAACAGCTTCTTCTTCTAAATTAACATAAGAATCTTTCCTCAATCCTTCCATTAACAAGCCTACTGCGGTTGCATATGACGGACTAGATAGAACCTCGTCTGAATCTCCTGCTAAGTGCTCATTCGGGTACCCAATACGAACGTCCATTCCTGTAATATATTCTACTAATTGACGTAAATGTTTTAACTGAGAACCTCCACCTGTTAAAACAATTCCTGCTATTAGTTTTCCTTTCTGTGTTTCGTGCCCGTAATTTTTTATTTCTAAATAAACATGCTCTATAATTTCTTGTACCCTAGCGTGAATTATTTTAGATAAATTTTTAAGCGTAATCTCTTTAGGCTCTCTTCCTCGCAATCCTGGAATTGAAACAATTTCTGTTTCCTTGTTTTCTCCTGGCCATGCAGATCCGAACTTAACTTTTAATAATTCGGCTTGCTTTTCAATTATCGAGCAACCTTCTTTTATATCTTCAGTAATAACATTTCCTCCAAAAGGAATTACTGCTGTATGGCGAATAATTCCGTCCTTAAAAATGGCTAAATCTGTTGTTCCACCACCGATATCAATCAAAGCAACACCTGCTTCTTTTTCTTCTTGACTTAAAACTGCTGATGCTGATGCTAACGGTTCTAATGTTATATCTGATAAATTTAAACCAGCACTTTTAACACATCTTCCTATATTTCTGATAGAAGAAACCTGCCCAACAACTACGTGAAAGTTGGCTTCTAACCTACCACCATACATACCTATTGGTTCTTTAATTTCGGCCTGACTGTCAACCTTAAAATCCTGTGGTAAAACGTGTATAATTTCTTCACCAGGAAGCATTACTAATTTATGTACCTGATTTACTAAACTTTCTATATCAGCTTCATTAATTACTTCGTCTGATTTTTCTCGTGTTATATAATCACTGTGGTGTAAACTTCTTATATGTTGACCTGCAATACCTACAACTACATTTTCAATCATTTGCCCAGAAACACTCTGTGCTTCATCTACAGCTTGCTGAATAGATTGAATAGTTTGAGTAATATTATTTACCACTCCTCGTTTTACACCTAAACTTTTAGCTTTACCAATACCCAAAACCTCTAATTTGTCGTACTCGTTCTTACGACCAATCATAGCAACAATTTTGGTAGTACCAATATCTAAACCAACTGCAATTTTATTATTCTCCATCTTGCTTTTGTTTTGTGCACACAACTTGGTTGTGGTATTTTACATTTATTGTCTTATAATTTTTAATTGTTTTATCAATCAATGCTTTGTTATAAAAAGCTATTAACTTTTTAAACTTTGCATCTATATTGTCTAGCGTACCAAAAAATATTTGGTAATCACCACTTCGAACAGTAAACACATATTCGTTTAGCCTATTTTTTTGAATAGCAATAATTTCTTTATTTAAAAAATCGTTATTGCCAATAGCTTTTACTAAACTTATTAACTCACTTACATCTCTATCATTCTCAATTCCTGATACTAATGGTACTCTTGCTGAAAAATTTACCGATAAAGGAATTTTAACTCCAAATTTATCCACATAATAAGCCGCATTTTTATTAACAATACGTGCTATTGGTGTACGCTGTTTTATCAGTGTTTTTAAGACGCCATTAATTGTTAAAAAAACAGCTGCTTTTTCAACATAAGGATTCTCAGAAACCTTGGTTTCTAAAAGGTGTAAATCTACCACTCTTTTTGGTTGATTTTTAACAAATTTTTTATTTTGTATTAACAATTTATCAACCATACTGTGTGTCAAAAAGTTATTGTCGCCTGCTTCAAATTCAACCACAGTCTTTTCAACCTTTTTAATCCCATTTTTACTAGCTGTAAAACCATATAAAAAGCCAAGAGACACCAATAACATAAAAAAAGAAAGATATACCGCTACTTTTTTCATTCGTAATTATTATATTTTTTTTCTAAATTATTCTTAACTTCATCAACTAACAATCCAATATCTCCTGCTCCTAGCATTACTATAATTTTCGATTCAGACTTTAATACTTCATCTACTAAAACCTCTTTAGACACCAACGCCTTATTATCTGAATTTATTTTAGCTAGTAACCAAGCAGCAGTAACTCCTTTTATAGGTAATTCTCTTGCCGGATAAATATCTAATAACAACACTTCATCAAATTTAGAAAGTGCTATTGCAAAATCTTCTACAAAATCTTTAGTTCTAGAGTATAAATGGGGCTGAAACACAACTAATACTTTTTCTTTCGGATACATTTCTCGAACCGAATGTTCTACGGCATTTATTTCTGTTGGATGATGTGCATAATCATCAATCAATACTATATTTTCTGTTTTTATTTTATATGAAAACCTACGCTGAACTCCTTTAAAAGTTCTTAATTGTTCTTTAATATTCTCTAAAGAAACGCCATATACATCAGCCATTGATAAAGCTGCCAAAGCATTCATCATATTATGTTTCCCTGGCAAATGGAATTCTATATTTTTTATTTCTGATGTTGGTGTTTGCACATCAAAAACATACTTTCCTGTTTCAACTTTAACATTGTACGCCCTATAATCTGCAACTTCATCTACAGCATATGTTAATCCTTTTAAAGGCAATCCTTTTGCTACAATTAATGTATCAGAAACTTTATTTGCAAATTCTCTAAACGACTGTTGCAACATTTCATTTTTTCCATAAATATCTAAATGATCGGCATCCATAGAAGTAACGCATGCAATATTTGGCGATAACTTTAAAAATGAGCGATCAAACTCATCAGCTTCAACAACTGATATTTTATCTTCTCCTAAAATTAAATTAGAGTTATAGTTCTCTGCAATTCCCCCTAAAAAAGACGTTGCCTTTTGAGGTTGCATTATATGACCTAAGATTGAAGACGTTGTGGTTTTACCATGCGTACCTGCAACACCTAAACAAAAAGTATTTTTTGTTATTTCTCCTAAAATTTCAGCTCTCTTTAAAACCTCAAATTTGTTATTAATAAAATAGTTTAATTCTTGATGTGTACTCGGAATCGCAGGTGTATAAACCACCAAAGTTTGTTTTTTATCTAAACAAGAAATATCGATATTTTTAACAGCATCTTCAAAATGGATCTTCACACCAATTTCCTCCAATTTTTTAGTAATCGGACTTGGTGTTTTATCGTAACCAAACACTTGCTTTCCGTTTACAGCAAAATAACGAGCAATAGCACTCATACCAATTCCTCCGATACCTATAAAATAAACGTTATGTATTGTTTTTAAACTCACCTGTTTATTAATTTTTCTACCTCATTAACAATATTACTCGTTGCATTAGGCAATGCCAATTCATTTAAATTTTCACTCAAACTCTGCTGCTTGCCTTTATCTTTTAATAATGTTTCAATTACTATCGGAAAAGTATCTAGTTCGCTTTCTTTTACTAAAATAGCTCCATGTTTATCTACAATCGATTTTGCATTTTTAGTTTGATGATCTTCCGCTACATTTGGTGACGGAATAAAAACAGTTGGTTTACCCACAATACATAATTCAGAAACCGAACTTGCTCCTGCTCTTGAAACCACAAAATCTGCCGCCGCATAGGCTAAATCCATTCTATTTAAAAACTGATGTACTTGCACATTCTCAACTTCATTATATTTCTTATAATCATCAAAATACAACTTACCACATTGCCAGATTAATTGAATATTTTGATTTTTAAAAAAATCTAAATTTTCTTCTATTAGTTGATTTATCTTTCTTGCCCCTAAACTTCCACCTAAAATTAACATTGTTTGTTTTGAGCTATCTAACCCAAAAAACTCCTTTCCTTCTGTAGTTTTCGCATGAATACTTAACAAATCTTGACGAACAGGGTTCCCTGTTTTTATAATTTTATCTTTCGGAAAAAAACGCTCTAAATTATCATAAGCAACACATATTTTACCTGCTTTTTTACTCAGTAACTTATTTGTAATTCCTGGATATGAATTTTGCTCTTGTACAACGGTAGGAATTCCTTTTTTATTAGCAACCATTAACGTTGGTCCACTTGCAAAGCCACCTGTACCAATTACAATGTTTGGCTTGAACTTTCTGATTATTTTATGTGCTTTCCATAAACTACTAAGTAATTTAAATGGAAACATTAAATTAGCAACCGTCAACTTTCTTTGGATACCCGAAATCCACAATCCTTTGATTTGATAACCAGCTTGCGGAACTTTTTCCATCTCCATTTTATCCTTCGCGCCAACAAACAAAATATTAGCCTTTGGATAACGGACTTTTATTTCGTTAGCAATTGCAATGGCGGGATATATATGTCCGCCTGTACCACCACCACTTATAATAACGTTAATCGATTGTTTCATGTAAAACACTTAAAGGATTATCATCTAAAATAGTTTCTTCAGTTTCGTTTTTATGAGCACTCACACTCAATATCATTCCCAAAGCAAAACAAGTCATCCAAATAGAGGTACCACCACTACTAATTAATGGTAATGTTTGCCCAGTTACTGGTAATATATTTACAGCTACAGCCATATTAATCATTGCCTGAAAAACAATTGGTATTCCTACACCCAAAACCATCAATGTTGCAAAGATTGTTGTTGCATTCTTAGCTGTTATTAAAATTCTGAACAATAAAATAAAATAAATAAACACAACAATAATTGCCCCAACCAAGCCGTATTCTTCAACAATGATTGCATATATAAAATCGGAAGACGACTGTGGTAAAAAGTTTTTCTGAACACTTTTACCAGGTCCATTTCCTAACATTCCGCCAGTAGCTATTGCTATTTTTGCTTTTTCTACTTGGTAATTTTCTTTTCCATCTGAATCAGAAAACCCCTCCAATCTACTCTGCCAAGTACTTACTCTGTTTGGCATTGCTTCTGGAAAAGCTTTTGCAACAAGTATAAAAAAGAGCAGCGAAAAAAGTCCTATCCCTAATATATAACCTATATATTTTAAAGGATATCCTCCTATAAAAGATAGCAGCAAAATCATAAAAAAAACAATAGCTGTTGTAGAAAAATTTGCCGGAAGAACTAGCATTAGTACTAAACCCACAGGTAACCATAATTGAATTATACTATCTCTAAACGAGATTGTCTTTTCTTTGTTTTTGGCTAAATATCTAGACACATATACCATTAGCACTAAACCTGCTAATGTAGAAGTCTGAAAGCCAATACCTACAAACGGTATATGAATCCATCTACTTGCATTTGCTCCCCCAATTGTTGTTCCTTGCGCTAACGTAAACATTAACAATAACAACACAACTGGCAGCATTATAACAGAACCTCCGCTAAAATACCTATACGGAACTTTATGCACTCCATAAATAACAGCAAAACCTGTAATTAACAATACAACGTGCTTTACCAAATGCCCAAAAGTTGAACCATTACCAACTACATAAACCAGATTAGTACTAGCACTGTAAATAGGCATAAATGAAAATATTGCCAACACGGCAACAATAGCCCAAATAGCCCTGTCTCCTTTTATATGTTGAAAAATAGTTTTCATTAATTTATTTTTTACAAGTTCTTAACTGCATCTTTAAATTTCCTACCTCTATCTTCATAATTTTCAAACAAATCGAAACTAGCACATGCTGGAGACAACAAAACAACATCTCCTGATTTCGCTAACTTACCAGCAACTTTAACAGCTTCTTCTGCTCCTGCTGTTTCAACCATAACATCTACAACATTACTAAATGTTTCAATAATTTTTTTGTTATCTAACCCTAAACAAACAATTGCCTTTACCTTCTCTCTAACCAACGGCAATAAGTCAGTATAATCATTCCCTTTATCAACACCACCAACTACCCAAACAGTTGGGCTATCCATACACTCTAAGGCATAAAAAACAGCATTTATATTTGTAGCTTTACTATCGTTGATAAACTGTACACCATTAATTTTTTGCACATATTCTAAACGGTGCTCTACACCCTCAAAATCCAATAAACTTTCGGCTATTGTTTCTTTTCTTACCTGTAACAATCTTGCAGCCATAGATGCTGCCATTGCATTTTTAGTATTGTGCTTTCCTTTTAATGCTAATTCAGAAACGCTCATTAATATTTCTTCTGTTGTTAATTTCATTATAATTTTATCTTGTCTTAAAAAAGCACCATATTCTAATTCTTTTTCAACCGAAAAAGGTACTTTTTTTGCGTTAACTTTATTTTTACTTAACCAATTTTGTATCGCTTGATCATCTGCATCATATATTAAAAAATCATCCGTTGTTTGATTTTTTGTTATTTGAAACTTTGACGCTATATACTTATCAAAACTATACTCGTATCTATCTAAATGATCTGCTGATATATTTGTTATAATTGCAATATGTGGTTTAAAATCTATAATTCCGTCTAACTGAAAACTACTTAATTCCAACACATATTCACTGTAATTTCTCTGTGCAACCTGTTGCGCAAAACTATCACCTATATTTCCTCCTACACCAACGTTTAAACCTGATTTTTTAAGCACATGACCTGCTAACAAAGTGGTCGTTGTTTTCCCGTTTGAACCTGTAATTCCGATTATTTTTGCATTTGTAAATTCAGCCGCAAATTCAATTTCAGAAATTACTTTTATTCCTTTTGAAACTAATTTTTGAATCAACTTCACTTTATCAGGAATACCCGGACTTTTCATTACTACATCAGCATTAAAAATTTTACTTTCTGTATGCTGATTTTCTTCAAAATCAATTGAATTATGTAAAAGAACTTTTTTATATTTCTTAGTAATACTTCCTTTATCAGAAACAAAAACTTCATATCCTTTTTGTTTTCCTAACAATGCTGTACCAACACCACTTTCTCCTCCACCAAGAACAACCAACCTTTTCATTTTATCTTAATTTCAAGGTTATAATAGTTAACACAGCTAATAAGATTCCTACAATCCAAAAACGGTTCACTATTTTACTTTCGTGGTAATTTAATTTCTGATAATGATGGTGCAATGGTGCCATTTTAAAAATTCTCTTTCCTACGCCAAATCGCTTTTTAGTGTACTTGAAATAAAATACCTGAAGAATTACTGATAAATTTTCAACGACAAAAATTCCTGCTAAAATTGGCAATAACAATTCTTTACGAATTGCAATAGCAATAACCGCTATGATTCCACCGATTGTTAAACTACCTGTATCTCCCATAAAAACCTGTGCAGGATATGTATTGTACCAAAGAAACCCAATTAAGGCGCCTGCAAATGCGAATATAAATACCGTCATTTCTCCCGAGTTTGGGATATACATTACATCGAGATAATCTGCAAAAATGATATTTCCTGATACCCATGCAAATATTGCCAATGCGATTACCATAATTGCCGATGTACCGGCTGCTAAACCGTCGATTCCGTCTGTTAAGTTTGCGCCATTTGATATTCCGGTTACAATAAAAACAACTACAAAAATGAAAACAATCCATCCATATTTTTCATAACCCTCACCTAAAAAACTAAATGCTTTTGCATAGTCTAATTCATTATTCTTTAAAAACGGAACAGTTGTTTTTGTTGACTTATGCGCTTCACCAAAAACCTTTGCTTTTCCGTTTACCTGAATAACTTGATCAGCTTTTGGTAACTGCTCTTTTATGGTTACGTTAGGATGAAAATATAACATAGACCCCACAATGATACCTAAACCAACTTGACCTAAAACTTTAAATTTCCCTTTTAAACCTGCCTTATCTTTTTTGAATACTTTTATATAATCATCAGCAAAACCTATTACTCCCATCCAAACCGTGGTAATTAATAAGATGATGATGTAAATGTTTTCTAACTTCGCCAATAACAAAACCGGAACTAAAGTGGCAAGAATTATAATAAGTCCACCCATAGTTGGCGTTCCTGCTTTTTGTACTTGCCCCATTAAACCTAAATCTCTTACTGTTTCGCCAATTTGTTGTTTTCTTAAAAAATTGATTATTTTTTTTCCGAATATGGTTGATATCAACAAAGACAAAATAAATGCGATTGCCGCACGAAACGTAATAAACTGAAACACACTTGCTCCTGTTAAATTAAATTCACTTTCTAAATATTGAAATATATAATACAGCATGCTATATGTTTTTTAGTTGATTGAAACACTTCTCCACCTCTTCTAAATCATCAAAATGATGTTTTATACCATTTATATCTTGATAATTTTCATGTCCTTTTCCTGCAATCAATATTATATCTCCTTTTACTGCCAATTTACATGCTGTTTTAATTGCTTGCTTTCTGTTTAAAATCGACAATGTTTTTTTATAATTTTCTGGCGACACACCGGCTTCCATCTCATCAATAATAACCTGAGTATCTTCTGTTCTTGGGTTATCTGAGGTAAAAATCGCTTGACCACTTAGTTGAGAAGCAATCAGCGCCATTTTCGGTCGCTTTGTTTTATCCCTGTCACCTCCACAACCAACAACAGTAATTACGTTTTCGTTACCCGTACGGATATCGTTTATAGTCTGCAACACGTTTTTAAGTGCATCTGGTGTGTGCGCATAATCAACAACAGCAGTTACTCCGCCATCTGACACCGTATACTGAAAACGCCCATCTACACTTTCTAACTCACTTATAAGTCTTAAGATTTCTAATTTCTCTAAGCCTAATAAATCTGCAACTCCAAAAATTGCTAATAAATTAGAAGCGTTAAACTCACCGATTAACCTCGTCCAAACCTCAATATTATTGATCGTTAATAAACTTCCCGAAAAACTTTTTTCTAACACTTTAGCTTTAAAATCACCCAATGTTTTTAAAGCATACGTTTGCCTGTTTGCTTTGGTGTTTTGTAGCATTATCTGCCCGTTCTTATCATCAATATTTACCAGTGCAAATGCTGATTTTGGCAACGCATCAAAAAATGATTTTTTCACATCTCTATACTCAGCAAATGTTTCATGATAATCTAAATGATCATGAGACAAGTTTGTAAAAACACCGCCTGCAAAAACGAGTCCTTCTGTTCTTTTTTGATGAATTCCGTGAGAACTAACTTCCATAAAGCAATATTCCACACCTGCATCAATCATTAACGATAAGTATTTATTAATCGCTAATGAATTTGGTGTTGTATGTGTTGCCTTATGCGTTTCATCAGCAACCATTATTTTAACAGTTGACAACAAACCAACCTTATAACCTGCTTTTTTAAATAGCTGATATAATAAGGTAGCAATTGTTGTTTTTCCGTTTGTACCTGTAACCCCTACTAATTGTAATTTACTTGACGGATTCTCATAAAAGTTGGCAGCCATAATTGCTAATGCAACATTAGAATCATCAACCTCAACATAAGTTACTCCCTCTTTTTTATCCGCAGGAATACTTTCACAAACAATAACAGTAGCACCTAAATTCAATGCCTTTTCTATAAACTGATGCCCATCGACAGTAACTCCTTTTTGCGCTACAAACAAGTCGTTTTTTTGCACCAAACGGCTATCAAACTGAATATTGTTGATTACAACATCAGTATCTCCATAAATTTTATTTACAGCTGCTTTATATAATATGTCTTTTAACTTTCTCAATTATGATAACTTTAAATAAACAGTTGCTCCCTTTGATACTTTTAGCCCATTATCTATAGATTGCTCCGTTACTTTTCCCATTCCTGAGAACCTAACCTTCAACCCCATATTTTCTAATAAAGCAACTGCATCCATTCCGCTCATACCTAAAACCCTAGGCATAATTGTTTTATATTTTCGTAATTTTTTATAATAATCCTGATATTCGGCATCAATACTTGCTGATGAAATCTCATCAGAAACTAATTGATTGTTTACAGGAGTTGTAGTGTAAATTTTCTGTGCTATATCTTTAAAAACAGGAGCCGCAACTGTAGCACCATAATAGCCTTTTTCTTTCTTAGGGCTATGAACAACTACAATACATGAGTATTTAGGCACATCCGCAGGAAAAAAACCCGCAAAAGAGGCTACATACTTTTTATTAGAATAATGCCCATAAATCGTTTTACCTTTTTCATCCTTGTGTTTAGGAATCCATTTTTTTGCCGTCCCTGTTTTACCTGCCATAGAAAAATTTGAAGAATACACGTTCATTGCTGTACCTTTTTCTACTGTGTTCTCCATAACTTTTCGCACCTTATTCAAAGTTTCTTGAGAAGCTATTTTTTCTTTTAAAACCTGAGTACCAAAGCTTTTTTCTATTTTACCACCAACCCTTAACTCTTTAACAAAATAAGGCTTTACCAACTTTCCGTTATTCGCTACTGCATTATAAAAAGCTAATGTTTGTAATGGTGTAAGAGAAACTCCATATCCCCAAGCCATCCATTCTAATGAAATCGGGCTCCAACTTTTCTCTGACGGATTCGGAATATATGGTTTACCTTCTCCTTTTATTTTTACACCTGTTAATTGGTCTAAACCGAAAGATTTGATACGTTTTATAAATTTTTCAGGATTCTTGTCGTAATGTTTTTTTATCGTCTTTACAATTCCAACATTAGAAGAAACTTCAAAAACACGCGATAATGAAATTTTACCATAACCACCTCTTTTACTATCTTCTACTTTTCTGTTATTAACATAAATTCTACCTTTTTCGCAATCAACCACATCAGAAGTATCTGCAACCTTATCTTCTATTGCTGCCATTAAACTTGCTAACTTAAATGTAGAGCCAGGTTCATGACTTTCCCAAACAGCATAATTTCTTTTTTCGTAATACTTTCCCTTAGAAGTTCTTCCTAGGTTAGAAATTGCCTTTATTTCTCCTGTTGCCACTTCCATCACGACTGCGCAACCATGATCTGCTTCAAAATACTCTAACTGATTAAGTAATGCATGATGTGTTATGTCTTGTATATTTACATCAATCGTAGTAATTACATCGCTACCATCTATTGGTTCTTTTTCATTAACATCATTAATAGGTCTCCACTGCCCTTTTGCAATCTTTTGTTTCAAACGCCAACCATTTTCTCCCTGCATATAATCAGCAAAAGCACCTTCTATTCCAGCACCGCCTCTTTTATTATCATAACCAATAGTTCTTTCTGCAATTTTACCTATTGGATGTACTCTTACTGTACTTTGCTCCGCAATAAAACCACCCCTGTAAATCCCCTCTTTAAAAATCGGAAACTTTCTCATTCTCATATAATCATTGTAACCTATATTACGAGCAATTAATAAATAACGATTTTTTTGTTTTTTGGCTTGTCTTATTTTTTTCTGGTAGTAACTTGTAGATTTGCCTAACATCGCTGATAATGACTCTGACAAACCTCTAATATTTTTCTCAAACACTTCTGATTTTACAGCTACAACATCCATAAGAATGGTGTATTTAGACATTGAAGTTGCCAGTAAATTTCCATCCGCAGCATATACATTACCACGGTTTGCAAATATCGTATCGTTTTTTACTGTTTTTTCTAGCGATAACTTTCTATACTTATCACCATCTGCATACTGAAGATTAAATACTCTAAAAACAATAACCACAAAGAAAAGTGTCATTAAAACAACTACCACATAGAGTTTGTTTAATATACTTTTCTTTTCTACCATGCTTATCTATTCTTTTTTAGTTGTTACTTTTATTTTCTGAGGAGGTTTCTCTGCTGGAAACAATCCTTTTTCTTTTACTCTTTTCCGAATACTACTCTCTAACTTCATTCTTGTTAACTCAGTACTCGTATCAAAGTCTTCTGCTCTGAGCTCTCTTTTCAACTTATTTAACTCTGCAATCTTTACCACTTTCGCATCTAAACTATGTGAACTAGATATCATAATTAGCAATAGCACTACTACGAAAATCAAAATCCGCCAATTATTAAAAGAGCTATCATCCGTTAAGAAACGCCCTCGCAAAACACCGTAAATACCTTCTCTTACTTTAGACATTATTTAAGTGTTGCTGCTCTTAACTTTGCGCTTCTTGCCCTGTTATTTACTTTTACCTCTTCTCTAGTAGGTATAATCATTTTGCCTACTTTTTTTAATGGAACACTAATGTTTCCGTAAAAATCTTTTTCTGGCTCACCACTAAACAACCCTGTTCTTATAAATCGTTTTACCAACCTATCCTCTAACGAATGATAAGAAATAACACTTAATCGCCCATCTTCATTTAACATATCTGGCATTTGCTCTAAGAATTCTTTTAAGACCTCAAGCTCCTGATTCACTTCTATTCTTACGGCTTGAAATATTTGCGCTAATATCTTATGTTCTTTAGCCTGTGGTAAAAACTCTTTTAAAACCTCTTTTAACTGAAAACTTGTAATAATCTCCTCATCTAATCTTGCCGCTACAATTTTCTTAGCTAATGTTCGTGCATTTCTTAACTCACCATATAAAAACAACACATCAGCTAATCTGTCTTCACTATATTTATTGATAATCTTTTTTGCGGACAAATCCGATTTTTGATCCATTCTCATATCTAAATCAGCATCAAACCTCGTCGAAAAACCTCTTTCTGCTTCATCAAACTGATGAGAAGAAACTCCTAAATCTGCCAAAACACCATCTACTTTGCGAATCCCATAAAAACGAAGAAATCTTGATATAAATCGAAAATTCTCACCAATCAAGACAAAACGCTCATCATCAATTGCATTTTGTTGTGCATCAGGATCCTGATCAAAAGCAAACAACTTTCCGTTCTTTCCCAACCTACTTAATATTTCTCTAGAATGGCCTCCGCCACCAAAAGTAACATCAACATACACTCCATCTTCTTTAATATTAAGCGCATCTACACTTTCCTTCAATAAAACTGGACTATGATAATTCATCTACATCTGTATTTCCCATTACCTCTTCTGCTAAATCAGCAAAATCAACAACAGCATCATCTATTACTTTCTCGTACTTATCTTTATCCCAAATCTCAATAATGTTCACAGCAGATGAAAGCACTACTTGCTTACCTATACCCGCAAACTGACAAAGATCTTTTGGCACCAAAATCCTACCCGAAGCATCTACATCAACAGTTTTTACACCCGCCGTAAACCTTCTAATAAAATCATTGTTTTTCTTTACAAATCGATTTAACTTATTAATTTTCTGCATCATCAAATCCCATTCTCTTATTGGATACAACTCCAAACAAGGCTGAAAAACAGACCGTTTAACCACAAAACCATCTTGCAACACAGCAGACAATTGCTTCTTAAAAGCTGATGACAACATCAACCTCCCCTTAGCATCTACCTTACACTCGTATGTTCCAATTAAATTTACCACGTTACACGCTCATAGTTTGCATCAAAAATAAAGAATTTCTACCACTTTTTACCACTTTTTACCACTTTGTTGATAAATTTTATCTTTTGAGTTAAAAAACTGACAATAAGAGGTGTTAACTCCGTTTAATAGTATGAAATAATAAAAGTAAAATTTTAACAAAAAAGGATTACATTTGTGGTTAAGTCAAACCTATAATATCAATGACTGAATTTTTAAAGAAAGAAGGCGATTTTACATATGCAGAGGCAGGTGAAGGAAGAGCATTAATCGTATTACACGGATTAATGGGTGCTCTTAGTAACTTTGATGAAACTTTTAAACATTTCTCTAAAAAAGGATATCGAGTTTTAATACCCGAACTACCTTTATACACCTTACCATTACTTAAAACAAATGTAAAGCATTTAGCTAGTTATATACATGACTTTATTGAATACAAAGAACTTAAAGATGTTGTTCTTTTAGGAAATTCTTTGGGTGGTCATATTGCTTTATATTACACAAAACATTACCCTAAAGATGTTGGCGCATTGGTTTTAACAGGTAGTTCAGGGCTATATGAAAAGTCTATGGGGGATAGTTACCCAAAAAGAGGTAATTATGAATATATCGAAACAAAAGCTCAAGAAGTTTTTTACGACCCAAAAATAGCTACAAAAGAATTAGTTGACGACATATACAGCATTGTAAATGACAGAGTTAAGGCTTTAAAAACACTTTCTATCGCTAAAAGTGCCATTCGCCATAACATGGCAAATGACCTACCAAACATGCACCAACCAACATGTCTTATTTGGGGGAAGCAAGACAATGTTACTCCACCAGAAGTAGCTGATGATTTTCATAAACTATTACCAGATTCTGATTTATTTTGGATAGATAAATGTGGACATGCAGCAATGATGGAAACTCCTAAAGAATTTAATAAAATTTTAGAAAACTGGCTTTCTAAACGAAATATATAACTGTATAACTTAGTATTTATGAAAATAAAATCTGCCGATTTTGTGATGAGTAACAGCAATGTTATGAAAGCTCCTAAAGACAGAATACCTGAGTATGCTTTTATAGGACGCTCTAATGTTGGTAAATCATCGCTAATTAACATGTTGATGGAGCGTAAAAGTTTAGCTAAAACATCTGGTAAACCAGGAAAAACACAACTCATCAATCACTTTAAAATTAATAATGAGTGGTTTTTAGTCGATTTACCTGGTTATGGTTATGCTCAAATTTCTAAAAAGAAAAGAACCATTTTTCAGTTTTTTATTGAAAACTACTTTAAAGAAAGAGAACAACTAGTTTTTACATTTGTTTTAATAGATTCTCGTCATGACCCGCAAAAAATAGATTTAGAGTTTATGCAGTTTCTAGGCGAAAACCAAATTCCGTTTGGAATCGTTTTTACAAAGGCTGATAAATTAGGGAGTTCTAAAATAAATCAACAAATTGCTTCTTACAAAAAGAAACTATTAAAACATTGGGAAATTCTTCCAACCTCGTTTCTTACCTCATCTGAAACAGGTGTAGGTCGTGATGAATTTTTAAAATTCATTGAAGATACTAATGAAGTTATAGCTAAAGATTTTAAATAATTTCTCGTACAAACTTAGAGAATATACTTTAAAAATGCATTCTAACAAAAACAACCTACAAGTTTTACATGAAGATAATCATATAGTGATTATTAACAAAAGGGCTGGTGACATTGTTCAGGGTGATAAAACAGGAGACAAACCACTTTCAGACGTTGTTAAAGAATATATTAAAGATAAATATAACAAACCTGGCGCTGTTTATTTAGGAACAGTTCATCGTTTAGACAGGCCAACATCTGGCGTGGTAATTTATGCACGTACTTCAAAAGCATTAGAGCGTTTAAATAAAATGCTTCGCGAAAAAACCATCAAAAAAACATATTGGGCTGTTGTAAAAAACGAACCTAAGAAAAGCGAAGACACTCTTATTAATTTTTTAAAGAAAAATCCTAAAAACAATAAATCTACTGCATATCCTAAAGAAATTGACGGTAGTAAAAAAGCGATTCTTCATTATAAAATTCTTAAAAAATTAGACAATTATTCTTTACTTGAAATTGATTTAGAAACCGGTCGTCATCATCAAATTCGTGTGCAATTATCAAATATCGGAGCGACTATTAAAGGTGATTTAAAGTACGGTGCTAAAAGAAGTAATAAGGATGGCAGCATTCATTTACATGCTCGTAAAATTGAGTTTATTCATCCAGTAAGTAAAGAAATTATAAAGATTACTGCCCCAACTCCAAAAGAAGCTATTTGGGATGCTTGCCTGTAAGTTGTATCTTTAGGGAAATTTCGAATATGAAACCCCTTAAATATTTATCAATAATCATTTTACCAATTACGGTATTTTTAGCTTTTACCAATAAAGGGTGGATTACTTTCTTACCTATTCTCACTTTTTTTGTTGCAGTTCCTTTTACTGAACTTTTTTTTAAAACTGATAAAAAAAACCTAAACAAAGAAGAAGCGCTAATTGAAAAAGAGAAGAAAATTTACACATTCATTTTATACGCAACAATACCTATTCAACTACTTTTTGTTGGGTGGTTTTTTTATGTAATTCAAGAAGCTAACTTAACAACTACAGAAATTACAGGTCGTATTCTTGCCCTAGGAGTTATGTGCGGAGTTATAGGCATAAATGTTGGTCATGAATTAGGCCATCGTAACAATCGTTTTGATGAGTTTTTAGGTGAACTCTTACTATTAACTTCTTTAAATACACATTTTTTACCATATCATAATGCCGGACATCACTTAAATGTTGCAACACCTAAAGATGCAGCAACTGCAAGAAAAAACGAAATTTTATATTTATTTTGGATACGCTCTCACATTACAAGTTATTACCAATCTTGGCAAAGTGAAAATTTGCGTTTAAAAAGCACAGGTAGAAATTGGTTTCATTACCAAAACAGAATGATTATTTATACCATTTGTAATCTATTACTTCTCGGACTAATATATTTAGCCTTTAATTCGTTTGTATTACTCTCTTTTATAGGAGCTGCTATTTTCGGAATAATATTACTAGAAACTATAAATTATATTGAACATTACGGTTTGTTAAGAAAGCAACTTAAAAACGGAAGATATGAGCGCGTAAAAAGAATACATTCTTGGAACTCTGATCATGTTATCGGACAAGTATTATTATTTAATCTATCAAGGCATTCAGACCATCATTATAACGGATCTAAACATTATCAATTACTAAAAACGGTTCCTGAAAGTCCGCAAATGCCAACCGGTTATCCTGGTATGATGTTACTTTCTTTAATTCCGCCCTTATGGTTTTTAGTAATGAATAAAAAACTACAAGAAATTTAATTTTATGGATATATCACAATTGGTTAAATCCCAAAAAAACTTTTTTAAAACGCAACAAACTAAAGACGTTTCCTTTAGAAAAAATGCCTTAAAAAAACTTCAGAAAGAACTTATCAGAAGAGAAAAAGACATCGTTTCGGCACTTTATAATGATTTTAAAAAATCGGAATATGAAGCCTTGATGACAGAGACATCTATTGTTTTAGCTGAATTAAAGATGACTATAAAAAACATTCGTTCTTGGAGCAAACCAAAACGTGTTTTACCATCTTTATTAAACTTTCCTTCTTCTGCAAAAATTCATAGCGAACCGTACGGAACAGTATTAATTATTGCACCTTGGAATTACCCTTATCAACTAGCTTTCGCACCTCTTTTAGGAGCCATTGCTGCAGGAAATAATGTGGTTTTAAAACCATCTGAATTAACACCTCACACAAGCAAAGTAACCAAAGAAATTATTGAAACTGTTTTTAATAAAAATCATGTTACAGTGGTAGAAGGTGGTGTTGATGTTGCTCAAAAATTATTAGCACAGCGTTGGGATTATATCTTTTTTACAGGAAGTGTGCCCGTAGGTAAAATTGTAGCTAAAGCTGCCGCAGAATACCTTACGCCTGTTACATTAGAATTAGGAGGAAAAAGCCCTTGTATTGTAGATGAAACCGCTAATATAAAACTGGCCGCTAAACGTTTAGTTTGGGGTAAATTTATTAACGGAGGGCAAACTTGTATTGCTCCTGATTATTTATTGATCCATACCTCAGTAAAAGAAGAATTTATAAATCATCTTAAAAAGGAAATCATAAATGCCTATGGTGAAAACCCTGAAACTTCAAAAGATTATCCGCGTATTGTAAACACTCGTAATTTCGACAGACTTGCCGCACTTTTACAAGGTGTAAAAATTGCTATTGGAGGACAAGTTAATAGAGATGATAATTATATCGCTCCTACTGTTATTGATGAACCTAGTTTAGACAGTGAAGTCATGAAAGGTGAAATATTCGGGCCAATATTTCCTTTAATTTCCTACAAAACAGAAGAAGAATTCGATGCTATTATTGCTAAATACGACAAACCGTTAGCTTTATATGTTTTTACAACCCGAAACCGTTTCGCTAAAAAAATGATCACTAAATATTCTTTTGGTGGCGGAACAATTAACGACACTACTGTTCACTTTGCAAACCATCGTTTACCTTTCGGAGGTGTTGGTGAAAGCGGAATTGGAGGTTATCACGGTAAAAAAACATTTGATACTTTCTCACACAAAAAGGGTGTAGTTACAAGAGGTAACTGGTTGGATGTTCCTACGCGTTACGCACCTTACAAAGGAAAGTTAAAACAACTAAAATTCTTGATGAAGATAAGTTAATTACCCGCTATTTAAATAAAAAGCAACATAATAGATGACAGAAAAAACAGTTTCAGATGCAATTAATTACCGTCGCTCTGTAAGAATATTTGATGCAGAAAAAGCTATTGACACCACTATCGTAAAAAAATGTATTGAGCAAGCAAGTTTAGCCCCAACAAGTAGCAATATGCAATTGTGGGAATTTTATCACATTACCTCTAAAGAAACTATTGCTAAAATTGCACCGCTGTGTTTTAATCAAAACGCTGCTAAAACCGCGCAACAATTAGTGGTTTTTGTTACTCGAAAAGATTTATGGCGTGAACGCGCAAAAGCAAACCTAGCCTTTATGGATAAAACTTTTGGAAAAGATAATCCGAAGGAAACACAAAGCAGTAGAGAAAAAGTAGCTAGAAATTATTATGGAAAAGTGATTCCGTTTATTTATTTCGATTTTTTAGGGATTTTTGGTTGGTTAAAATACTTGGTAACATTAATTACCGGCTTGTTTAGACCAACATATCGTGAGGTTCGTAATAGTGATATGCGAATAGTTGCACAAAAAACTACAGGATTAGCAGCACAAAACTTCATGATATCTATGGCTGCTGAAGGTTATGACACTTGCCCGATGGAAGGTTCTGACACCTGGCGTGTAAAGCGCTTATTAAAATTACCTAGAGGCGCGAAAATTAACATGATTGTTAGCTGTGGTATTAGAACAGATAAAGGCGTATATGGTGAGCGTTTTAGAATTCCTTTTAATGATGTTTATAAAGAAATTTAATCAATGGCTCGTAAAAAAATTACATTCATTTTCATAGGAATCAGCATTGTAATGGTTGTAATCCTTATCACATCATATAAAGTTGTGACCAAGTTTAATAACATAAATCAAAATAAAGGTGAAGATATTATTCAGAAACACCAAGAGTGGATGCATCAAATAATTACGCTATCAGACACGATTCCTATTAAAACAAAAAATCATAGAGATTCTATAATAAAAGCTGAGTTAAAGTTTTTAAAAACAAACGATAGCTTACTTAAATTAAATAAAAAAAGAGAAACTGTAATAAATTAACAGTTTCTCTTTTTTATGTATTTTATTTAGCTTTAACTAAAACAGTTGTTAATCCTTCGGAGAAAAAATCAATTTATTTTCACTCTCTTTAATGATCAACTGATTCAATTTCATCTTCACAAACTCACCGTTTAAATATTTTTTAGCCTGATCTTTATAGTGCGCGCTAAATACATTGCCCGATTGCCCTGTTGGTAAAATAGCAATACTGTTTTCTACATCAGAAAAATCTACAATTCTTCGTGTAGAAGGCCCTGCTTTTATTTTATAAACACCTGTGCTATCAATAGTATAAATTTGATTGTTAATTACCTGATCGCCTCCATTTGTTTCAAAAGGCCCTACATTAAAAAACTTACGCAATACACTATTTGCTTTTCCTATTGGATGCTCATACTCTACCGAAGTTACTCTTTTCCAAAACCAACCCTCAACGTTTTCGCCCAATTGTTTTTGTAAAAAAGTAACTGTATTCTGAAAAGACTTTGTTACTATGGCTTCTTTATCTTCTATCTTTTTGGTAGTAACATCGTCCCACCAAACAGATTGTTCTTTCTTTACCTGACTCGCTACTGCTTTTTCCTCTAAAGGTGTATTTGCAAACTGCTTAAAAGCCGCACCCATTTCATCTTTATAAGTATTTTTAACAAACTCATACCACAAACGAGTGTAAATAACAGGTGCTATTTCTTCTTTTCCATAATAACCATTCCAATTTTTTAGAATATGAAATGCTTTTTTCTCACTTGGCGTAAGCTGAGACCTATTTACACTTCTGGTTAAATGCATAATAATTTCTGGTACCACTGGCGAGGTAACATCATAAATCATTTCGCCAACATCTTCTTTTGTCCAATCATTTTTAGGAGCTAACAAATCAACAATTCTTTTTGCTCTATCTTCTGATAAATAATAACCTGGGTATAGCATTCCTGCAATAGAATCTGGCTGATTATTTGCTGAATACACATAATTTAAGTTCGGGTTTATCGCTTGCGGATTTTCTTCAAAATCTAACCACTCTTTAATTTCGTCTTTTCCTGAAGCTCCGTTTAAAATCAGTTTTGTATTTAGGCTATCTCTGTACTTGTATAATTTACCAGAAGCAAACCAAGCGATATTGTCTTTGGCGTCTCCGTACATTATATTTAATCCGGGAGCATGTAATTTACTCGCTCCGTTTTTAAACTCTTGCAACGATTTAGCGTGCGACAATTCGTAAGAAACGTTTAATAATTGATTGTTTAATTTAGTATAAATCCACTGCATTGCAATTGGTCGCTTATCATCAATAAAATCAATTAAACCATTCATCACAGGCCCGTGCTTACTTACTTTTACTTGAAAAGTGGTATCAACATCACCTTTAACCTTTATTTTTTTATCAATTAATTTATATTTCTCATATCCTAACGGAGTTTTATATTCCATCGGATTATTCGGATTGTTTTCCTCGTAATAAAAATCAACATCATCGTTTTCAAACATTGTTAACCCGTAAGCATAATCGCGATTATGACCTAACAAAGGAAACGGAGTTAGCGCTAAATTGAATCCGTAAATTTCGTAATCTGGAGTTTTAATATGTGATTGATACCAAACCGAAGGTTGTGAAAACCCAATGTGTGGATCATTAGCAAAAATTACTTTTCCGCTTTTCGTCTTCTCAGGTCCTAAAACCCACGAATTACTTCCTATAAAAGGCGAAATTGGTAACTTATCTAATAATGTATTCATTGCTTGTGCAAAACTAGTATTCAACTCAGGTTTTTTCTCACTTTTAATAAATGTAAGATTCTCATAATTTGCCCCGTTTAATTCTTTAAAATAAGTATCGCCTAATTTTTCTTTTACTTCTGTTAATAACGGATCTGTTTTATGAGCAACAGCAAAACTAAATGCCATATAA
>CAXHZZ010000029.1:0-27032 GCA_964021635.1 uncultured Tenacibaculum sp. | reverse complement strand
TTGTTGGTATGCGTTTAGATGATGCAATTAAATTTATCAAAGGAAAAAAAGGAACCGAAGTTCGTTTAACTGTTAAGAAAAAGATTGACGGATCAATTAAAATAATTCCTATTATTAGAGATGTCGTTGAATTGGATGAGACTTTTGTAAAATCGAGTATTGTTGAGAAAAATGGAGAAAAATACGGAGTTATAGATTTGCCAAGATTTTATATTGATTTTAATGATTTAAGTCGAAGGGATGCCGCAAAGGACATGGAGAAAGAAATTGAGCGATTAAAAAGCGAAAACGTAAAAGGTTTAATTGTTGATTTACGTGATAATGGTGGTGGTTCTTTAAAAACAGCTATTGAAATTGGTGGATTATTTATTGAAAAAGGACCAATTGTTCAAGTAAAATATAGAGAAGAAGAACCTTTAGTAAAAAACGATACTGATGCAAAAATTCAATGGAACGGACCTTTGGTTGTAATGGTGAATGAATTTTCTGCTTCGGCTTCTGAAATTTTTGCTGCCGCAATGCAAGATTATAAACGAGGTGTAATTATAGGTGGTAAACAAACTTATGGTAAAGGAACTGTACAAAACGTATTGCCTATTAACCGTTTTTATGAAAAATACCCGAGTGATTTAGGTGCTTTAAAGATGACCATTCAAAAATTTTATAGAATAAACGGTGGGTCTACTCAAATTGAAGGTGTATATTCTGATATATCATTACCTACAAGATATAGTTATATGAAATTTGGTGAACGTGATTTAGATGGTGCTTTACCTTGGGATAAAGTACAGCAAGCTAAATACAACACTACTAACACTTACAGTAACTTTGCAGATGCTGTTTATAAAAGTCAACAACGTGTTCTTAATGATAAAAAATTCAAAAAAATTAATGAGTATGCCAAATGGTTAAAGAAAAATCAAGAAGAAAGAATATATTCTTTAAAATATAGCACTTATAAAAAAGAAAGTGAAAGTAAAGAAAAAGAAGCTGAACAATTTAAAGATATCTATAAATTTGATTCTAACTTAACTTTTAACTCACCAAAATACGAGTTAAACTTATTTACAAAAGATACTGTTTTAAAAGAAAAACGTGTTGTATGGCACAAGAACTTAAAAAAAGACATTTATTTAAACGAAGCCTTAAATGTGTTGAGTGAATTAAAAATGAATAAAAATTATACGATTGTAAAGCAATAAAACTTTATTGAAAACCAAAAAATCCGTCAAATTGATTTACTTTCAACTTGACGGATTTTTCATTTCCATTTTTAAAGGTTTATAGCATTACAGCAACTCTAGTTTTACAACCAAACCTTCGTTAGCTCTAACGTTAAAAACCGTTTCATCTTCAAAAATTAAATATTGCCCTTTAACACCAACTAAAACACCTGTGTAAGTTTGTTCTTTAACAATATTTAAACTTTTAGGTTTTAATGGATATTTAGCAACAGGAAAATTAATAATAGTCTCTTTATTATTTTCTATAATGTACTCTTGCGCCTCTGCAGGTATAAATTCTCTTAATCTCTCTTGCCAAGACACTAGGCTTTCATCTACAACATCATTCTTAAGCATTTTTCGCCAATTGGTTTTATCAGCTACATTCTCTTTTAAAGCAACTTCTGTTATTCCCGCCAAATAACGATTAGGAACCTCAACAATTTCAATTGCTTCATGCGCACCTTGATCTATCCAACGTGTTGGTACTTGTTGTTTTCTGGTAACACCTACTTTTACATTACTAGAATTTGCTAAATAAACAATGTGCGGTTTTAATTGCACTTTTTTCTCATACTCTAAATCTCGATCTTCAATTCCTAAATGCGCTTTACTTAATTCAGGTCGCATTATCCAATCTCCAGCATTTGGTGTTTCAAAAAAGCAACTTTTACAAAACCCTTGACGGTATATTGTTTTTTCTAAATGACAATTTAAGCACTCGTAGGTAACAAAACTTAATGTTATGCTTTTATTTAGTAACTGATTCATATTTAAAAAATCAGATTTCATATCTAAATAATACTGAACTGTCTCTAAATTTTCAGTTGTCATTTTTTTTAAAACTCCTTGGTATTGCATGTCTTAAATTTTATTACTTTTAGCTACACAAACTTACAGTAAAAAAATTAAATTAAGAGGTAATATATGTCGTTTCCATTTATAAATTCTATCATTTCTTGGTTTTTAAAAAAACGTAAACATCAGGTAGAATTATTTTTAAAATATCCTGTTGATGTACAAAATGAACTACTCCAAAAATTACTAAATACCGCCAAGAATACCGAATTCGGAAAACAACATTCTTTTGCATCCATTCATAATTATACTGATTTTTCTAGCAATGTTCCCATTCAAAAATACGAAAGTATAGAGCCTCTTATTGAGCGTTGCAGAAAAGGAGAACAAAATTTATTTTGGGCTACGCCTATTCATTGGTTTGCAAAAAGTAGCGGAACCACCAATGCTAAAAGTAAATTTATACCAGTTAGCGATGAAGCGCTAGAAGGCTGTCATCTAAAAGCAGGAAAAGACATGTTGTGTTTATATATTAATAATAATGAAGACACACAAATGTTTAAAGGTAAAGGGTTAAAACTTGGGGGTAGCACAGCTATTTATGAAGATAATAATTCTTATTTCGGCGATTTATCTGCAATTATAACCGAAAACTTACCTTTTTGGGCCGATTTTAGCTCTGCCCCTAGCTCCGAAGTTTCTTTAATGGCAGAATGGGAAACCAAAATGGAAGCTATTATTGATGAAACTATCGATGAAAATATTACAAGTTTAGTTGGGGTTCCTAGCTGGATGTTGGTTTTATTAAATCGTGTTTTAGAAAAAACAGGAAAAGACAATATTTTAGAAGTTTGGCCTAATTTAGAGGTCTATTTTCATGGCGGTGTAAATTTTAACCCATACCGTGAGCAATATAAAAAACTGATTCCGAAAAAGGATTTCAAATACTATGAAACCTACAACGCTTCAGAAGGATTTTTTGGAATTCAAGACAGAAACAATTCTGATGAAATGCTACTAATGTTAGATTACGGTATTTTTTATGAGTTTATACCAATGACTACTTATGACGGAGAAAACTCAACCGCAATTTCACTTTCCGAAGTTAAAAAAGGCGTGAATTACGCCATTGTAATTACTACAAATGGCGGTTTATGGCGTTATTTAATTGGCGATACAATTAAGTTTACATCAACAGATCCTTATCGCATTAAAATTACCGGCCGAACCAAGCATCACATTAATGTTTTTGGTGAAGAGTTAATTATCGAAAATGCTGAAAAAGCATTAAAGGCTGCTAGCGAAAAAACAGGTGCAAATATTAAAGATTATACTGTTGGTCCTATTTTTATGGATGGTATAAAAAGTGGCGGTCATGAATGGATTATAGAATTTAGTAAAGCGCCTAAAAACCTTAAATATTTTACCGAATTGTTAGATAATTCTTTAAAAACTATCAATTCAGATTACGAGGCTAAACGCTACAACAACTTAACATTGGCAATGCCGATTATACATGAAGCTCGTGAAAATTTATTTTACGATTGGTTACGAGAAAAAGGAAAACTTGGTGGCCAACACAAAGTACCTCGCTTGTCAAACAAACGTGATTTTGTAGAGGAACTGTTAAACTTATAAGTTTACTCAACCTCAACTTTTAAAGGTAATTGATATTGTGTTGTCACCGGAATACCTCTTTTAAAAGCAGGAGTAATTCTTGGTAACTTCTTAATAGCACTTCTTAAAACACTTTCTAATTTAGGAAGTTGATTTTTAATAACTACTGATGCTGTAATTTTTTTAAGCTTAAAATTCCCTTTGTTATCAATTAACAAATCAATTAAAACAACTTCATTAATAGCTTGTTCGGTTACAAAATTGTACGTTCTTAAAGAAGCTTTTATTCTTTTATGTATTTCTTCACTAAAGCAAACGCTGTTTTTTTTAATCGATAAATTTTTACAGTTTTTAAAAGTCGGAGAAACATCTACTTTTGTATAATCAACAATAGCATTTAAGTTTTGGTTTTTATCATCTTCTGATAAAAAACTACAACTTAAACTTGTAAAAATTACTATAAAAAAAATCACATAAAAAAATCGCATCTCCTTGATTTTGAGATGAAAATACAAAAAATGATTTACTCTAATAGTTCTCCTTTTAAGAAATAAAACTTTTTAATTTCTTTTAAACGTGTTTTTACCTGACTCGTTAATAGAGAGTCGCTTGTTCTAAACTTATTTATATAACTTTTATAATACTTATAGGCTATTTTTTTATCCTCATAAAAATTTTCAGATGTATTTGCCAACTGAAATAATGCTCTGTAATTTTTATAATTTTCTTCATAAGCGTTTTTGTAAGCATTTATTTCTTCTTTTGGCTTGCCTAATTCTTTATAAGCTCTTGCTAGTTGATAATATTCGTTATCTCGTCTTTCTTTTCCTACAATCGTTCCGTACCAATAATTAAAACGAGCACTTTTATAGTCTTTTTCAGCAAAATCAATATCTCCTAAATACGTGAATGATTTAAAATCTGCTCTATCTATTTTTAATGCTTTCTTAAAATTATTTCTTGCTTTTTCGTAGTCTTTTATCTTAAAAAAACTGCGTCCTAACATCTTTTTTGTATAATGTTCGTTCGGTTCTAATGAATCAATCTTAAACAACAAGGTAATTGCATCTTCATACTTTTTGCTTATATATAAATTATTAATCTTTAATTTATTTAAGGCAATATGTTTCGTGTTTACTTTTAAACCTCTATCTATAAAAATACTGGCCGAATCTTTATCTCTTAAAAGCGTGTAAGCAACCGCTAATTGATGAATTGCTTTTATATGTTCGTTGTCGTTTTTATAAGTTGCTAAAAAGCTATTAATTTTTAAATCTCTCTTTTTTAATAACGCATATACAATTGCCATTTGGTAATGATAATTCGCATTGCTCTGATCCTTTTTTAAGAGTTCCTCAAAAATACGCTTTGCTTTCGTAGGCTGTTTTGTTTGTAAATACAGTTTTCCTAATTGATAATTTATTAATAAATTATCTGAATCGGTAGTTATAATTTCTTCAAAAACTGTAATTGCTTTTTGTAACTTTTTTTCTTTCTGATAACTTTTTCCTAAAGCTACTTTAACCGAATATTCGCTATTTAGTAACAGTGCTTTTTCGTAATATTTTGATGCTTCTTTGTAATTATCTATCGAACTATAAATAGTTGCCATTCTTTTAGTTGATTGATAACTTTCTGGCAGTTTTTTAAGTTGTACTAATGCTTTTTGATAACGCCCAATATGTACCAAACTATCTACATTTTTAAAAGCCGAGGTTTGCGCCCCGACTTTTAAAAATGAAATAATAAGAACAATAGTTAAAATTTTCTTTTTCATAGTTAAATTTATTCTACCATAAATGATATTGGTAATGTATAACCAACTCTTACTCTTTCACCTCTTTGCTCTCCTGGTTTCATTTGTGGTAGTTTTTTAATCATTTCCATTGCAGCTTCTTTTAACTTCGGATGTGGTGCTCTTGCTTTTACATCTGTAATGCTACCATCTTTATCTATTTTAAACTGTACATAAATTCTTTTTTTTCCTGATTTTAATCCTAAGGTATTTGCTAATTTGATATCAAAATTTTCTCTTACAAATTTCATCATACTTTTATTCAAACAACTTTTATCTCCTTCTTCACAACCAGGAAAAGTTGGTGCTTTTTCTATGATTGCAAACGGAACGTCTTCGCCAAGGTCCTGAATCTCTGTTCTTTTCTTAACTTTAGATATATCTGTTATATTAACAATGGTTTTTCTTCCTTTTTCGTTGATGAATATTTTTGTTGTAGTCATTTCAGAAAATTTACTATCCATATTTTCAATCTTAGATAAATATGAATCGTATTCTTCTTTTTCTTCAGGCTTTAAGTCCTTATAAGACACTTCCTCCCAACTAGGAGTTTCAAAAGCCATCATCATATCAAAATAAGATTCTTTTTCAAAAGTTTTAAATTCTTTTATACCATCCTTAGATTGTATATAAAAAATTGACTTTCCTTTAGCTGCAACATCTTCTTCAGCAGTTTCATTCTCACTGCACGCCGTATACAATACCATACTTGCCAACAACGGAATTAACAATAAATACTTTAATTGCTTTACTTGTTTCGATTTTCCTTTTGTCATCATAATAATTCTTTTTTTTATTAGTGAATGTTTATAAAATTGATTTACGAATGAGATATTTTCTACCTGAAAAATATCAGCTAATAAATTATTGATGTAGTTTTCTTTTTCGGTTGATTTCGTTACTACATCGTCTGAAATATATTCGTGCACCAACGATATGCGGTTTTGATATACATACACCATCGGATTAAACCACATGCATATTCTTAAAAACTCGAAAAACAATAAATCGAATGTGTGTTTTTGTGTACTGTGTACCAATTCGTGCTGAATTATCTTTTCTTGTTTCGCTGCGGGAATTCCTTTTCCTAAAAATATGTAATTGAAAAATGAAAATGCTTTGGCGTTTTTTGGTAACAACACTAATTTATACGCCTGTTTATTTTCACTTCCGTATTTAAAAATCAAACGGACTATTCGTTGTAGTTTTATAATAAAAATGGTTAAAAAAAGTAAACTCCCCGCTACAAATAAAACATCTAAATAATTTACAGATTGATACCAAGTTGCTTTTTCTATTACTCGTTGAGGTGATAAAACTACTTCGGGTAATAAAATGGTGTACTCGTACGGAACTACTTTTTGTATGGTTGGTATTTTAAAAAGCGGTAATAAAAATGAAATAACCGACGTGCTTAATAAATACCACCTGTTTTTGGTAAAAAACGTTTCTTTACTTAAAAAGAAATCATACACAGCCACAAACAATGCCTGAAATAAAATGACTTGAATTATATAATTTATCATGACTTTTTATTTTTATTAGCTTCTTTTAAAATACTTTCAAGCTCGTTAATGTTCATTTCGTTTTCTTTCATAAAAAACGACACCATACTTTTAAATGAGCCTCCAAAATAACCGTCCATTAACTTATGTAAACTTTGGTTGCTATAAGACGATTTTTCTATTAACGGATAATACACATAACCTCTTCCTTTCGTTTTATGCCCTACAAATTCTTTGGTTTCTAAAATTCTGATAATTGTAGAAACCGTATTGTATGCCGGTTTCGGAATCGGTAATTCTTCTATCACACTTTTTACGGATGCTTCTTGCAATTGCCATAAAACTTGCATTATCTGTTCTTCTGCTTTTGTTAATTGTTTCATCTCTTAGTTTTTACTTAACCAGAATACTAAATTTCTGATAAATGCTACATTATTGGGTGCACTTTCAGCTATAAATCCAAACTTATAAGTCCCCGAATTATTTGTTATTGTTTGAGCTGTAAACATGGCAGCTTCGCCAAAAACTGCTATTTTTCCTTTTCCGTATTTTAAAATTGCTCCTTGATATTTGTCTTTTAAATCGTGTCTTAGAGTTTCATCATTAAACTGCCAAGCAATTGCTGGCGCTAAACAATAATCCTCTTTTTTGAATTTTAAAATTCCGTTTGCTGCATTCGGAATTGTAAAAGCCGAGCCTGTAAAAGTTGTTATCGCATTTATTTTTTCACCTAAAGTTCCGTTTGTAATTTCTGAGCTTACCAATCGTTCGTTATCTTCCGAAAAAACATCAGGCAAGTTCCTTTCTTCTTTTTGTAAATAAGCAAAACCATCACAAAAATTAAAACCAAAAGCATTTGCTAGGTTGTTTGCTGCGCCGGAAAAAGGCATGTGATCTGCAATTAATAATAAGCTGCCTCCTTTTTTAACCCAATTTTGTATAAAGGCAATTTCAGTTTTAGTAAATGCACTGTGGATTGGCTTTCTCCAATTCCTAACATTTTTTTGATGAATAGGATTTGCAATTACCAAAATGTCATTACTCTTTAACTTTTTTAAATTGATGATACTATCTACTTTATAACCATCGGCAGTAAGTAAATCAGCAAAAGGTTTAAAACGACCTTCTTTCTGGTGAAAGTTTTGATGTGTTTGATCTATATATATTACAGGTCCTTTTGATTTTAAAAACCTAGGATTTTTAATTTTCGGCATATCAATATTAGCAGCTCTTTGTTGTGAGAAACAAAAACTTGTTAAAAAAATCATCAAGAAAACTACATTATCCTGCCCTATTATTTTCATTTTACAACGTTTAACTTTTCAAATATAACTAAAAAATTAGTTTAAACTAATTTTTTAGTTATAAATAAATGTAACGAAACATGTGTATATTCGTCTAACAGCTGACAATCATTAAGCTTGTAGATGTTTTTATATGAACATTTTTGCGTCATTCTGAATTTATTTCATAATCTCATACTTATAAGTTTGATGTTATAATGTGAATCAGAGTTATTATTTTTAATAAAAATAAATTATTTAAATGGATATAATTCTAGCCATTCTTGGCTTCTGTTTTGTGTGTTTAGGAATTATCGGTTCATTTTTACCTGTATTACCAGGGCCAATTACAAGTTGGATTGGCATGTTGTTATTACATTTAACAAACGCTGTTCCGCAAAACTGGACTTTACTTGGAATTACCTTAGCGATTGCTATTATTATTTTTATTCTTGATTATTTTATTCCTGCCATGGGAACAAAACGCTTTGGAGGAACTAAATACGGAGTGTACGGTACTACAATCGGACTTATTATAGGTTTGCTGTCTCCTATTCCCTTCGGAATTATAATTGGTGCTTTTTTTGGTGCGTTTATTGGGGAATTACTTTACGATAGTCAAGATACCAACAGAGCTATTAAAGCTTCGTTTGGTGCCTTATTAGGTTTTCTTACTTCTGCTACTATTAAATTCTCAATAGCTTTTGTTTATTTTATCTTATTTTTTACGACACTTTGGGAATACAAGAATTCATTTATATAATGCTATATCCTTAATAAGTATGTTTAGCCCCGATTGAAGCATTTGTTTGAGCTCCTCGCAGAGAGCGAGTGCGCAAAGCGGGAAATAGCTTCATAAAAAAAGCGAAACCTTAAATTTAGGGCAAAAAAAAAGCAACCCATCTCAGGGAAGCTTTCCATTGGTTAACAAAACCATGACACTATTTAAAGTGCCTAACAACACAACTAAATGCTACTTTAAAAAAAAGCAGCCTGCAAATATACAACCTTTTTTAACTCCACCAAACTTTTGTGGTTTTTTTACAAAAAACACGAATTTGTTTAGCGTTGTTTAAGTCTGCAATTGATTGTATATTTGCGGCTTCATTAAAAATTATAAAAAACAACCCATGCAATTATCAGAACAAGAAGTTGTACGTAGAGAAAAGTTAGGGAAACTACGCGAATTAGGTATTAATCCGTACCCTGCTGATTTATTTCCATTAGATTCAAATTCGAAAGTTATTAAAAACGAGTTTGAAGAAGGAAAAAAGGTGGTAATTGCTGGTAGATTAATGAGTCGTCGTATTCAGGGAAAAGCATCGTTTGCTGAATTACAAGATAGCGAAGGACGTATACAAGTTTATTTTAATCGCGACGAAATTTGTGCAGGAGAAGACAAAACTTTATACAACGAAGTATATAAAAAATTATTAGACATTGGTGATTTTATTGGTATTGAGGGTGAATTATTCACGACTCAAGTTGGTGAAAAAACAGTAATGGTAAAAGGGTTTAAAATATTAAGTAAATCTTTAAAACCATTGCCTTTACCAAAAGTGGATGCCGAAGGAAATACATTTGATGGATTTACAGATCCTGAGATGCGTTACCGTCAGCGTTATGCCGATTTAGTGGTTAATCCACACGTAAAAGAAGTTTTTGTAAAGCGTACAAAGTTATTTACTGCGATGCGTAACTTTTTTAACGATTCGGGTTATTTTGAAGTTGAGACTCCGGTTTTACAACCTATTGCTGGTGGCGCTTCTGCAAGACCTTTTGTTACACATCATAATGCCTTAGATGTACCGTTATACATGCGTATTGCAAACGAATTATATCTTAAAAGGTTAATTGTTGGTGGTTTTGATGGTGTTTATGAGTTTTCTAAAAACTTTAGAAATGAAGGAATGGATAGAACTCATAATCCTGAATTTACAGCGATGGAAATTTATGTAGCCTACAAAGACTACAACTGGATGATGGATTTTACAGAAAAATTATTAGAACATTGTGCTATTGCCGTAAACGGAACAACAGAAACAACTTTTGGAGAACATAAAGTTGATTTTAAAGCGCCGTATGCAAGAGTTACCATGGCAGATTCTATAAAACATTTTACTGGTTTTGATATTACCGGAAAATCTGAAAGTGAGCTTTTTGAAGCTGCTAAAGGAATGGGAATTGAGGTTGATGAAACCATGGGGAAAGGAAAATTAATTGATGAAATGTTTGGTGAAAAATGTGAAGGAAATTACATTCAGCCTACTTTTATTACTGATTATCCGAAGGAAATGTCTCCTTTATGTAAAGAGCACAGAGATAACCCAGAATTAACAGAACGTTTTGAGTTAATGGTTTGTGGTAAAGAAATTGCCAATGCATATTCTGAATTAAACGACCCAATTGATCAACGTGAGCGATTTGAAGCGCAGCTTAAATTAGCTGAACGTGGTGATGATGAAGCTAGTGAATTTATAGATCATGACTTTTTACGTGCTTTAGAATATGGAATGCCGCCAACGTCTGGTTTAGGAATTGGTATGGACCGTTTGATTATGTATTTAACCAACAATGCATCAATACAAGAAGTGTTATTTTTCCCTCAAATGAGACCTGAGAAAAAAGCGCCTTCTGTTGAATTAAACGACGATGAAAAAGCAGTGTTGGCTTTGATTGAGAAAGCTGAAAAGATTGCTTTAAATGATTTAAAAGCACAAAGTGGTTTATCTAATAAGAAATGGGACAAAACTATTAAAGGTTTAACCAAAAATAAATTAGCTAAAGTTGAAAAAGCTGAAGAAGGTTTATTTGTTGAAATAGCATAATCCCTTTTTAAATATATTAAAAAAAGCAACCTTATTTAGGTTGCTTTTTTGGTTTTTAACTATCGGAATAAGTTCAAAATATTTCTTGTAATAATATATCTCAATTAACAACCTGCATCACCGATTGTTAATTCAAATTTTTGTTTTACCGGTTTTCCTTTACTGTTTTTTGCTGGTGTCCATTTAGGCATTTGCTCTAGCAATTGTTTCATTTCTTTATCAATTGATATTATATCTGAAGATTCTACAATAGTTACATTAATTGCGCCTCCATTTTCATCAATCATAAAAGTGGCAGTAGCACTTTGTGTTGGATTAAACTTCCAATTCTTAATTTCTGCAGAACTGTTGTTTGTTAAATACGACTCTAAAGCATTTTCTGCTCCTATAAAACGAGCCGAGATATCTGGAACAATGGTTAGAGTCTTATTTATTTGACTTGTATTTAAAGAATTCTTAGCCGCGTTCTTGGTTTTATAAATAATTTTAATACGTATATCATCTCCAACTTTTGCGTTTCTTAAAAGTGCTTGTTGTTTTGTATTTAAAAAAATACTCTTGCATGTTTCTTTAATCTCTTTGTTATTCGTTACTCGGGTAATTTCTATAAATACGTATTCTTCTATCCAACTAGTAGGGTAATGTTCAAATAATGCTTCTAAGGTTTTTACGTTACTTAATTCACCTTCTGTAATTGTTTTGTTATTCGCCCCTCTTACATAGTATGTCAGATTTCTTACAGGTGCTGATTTTAAAATAACATTATCAAAACCTGTAGAAATTGCATCTACAGATGCTACAGAAGTTATTTCTTTTTTTGTTTCCTTTTTGTTTACAAATCCGAGAACAACAAAACTTATTATCATTACTAAAATTGCGGCAACGGTTATTCTTGTTTTCATAATCTACTATTTTAAGATGCTATACCACAAATATACACCTGATACTATATGTAATTAAAAATGAAATGTAAAAAAAGTGTAAAAAAACTCTGAATATCAAAAATTAGAAATTACTTACACAAAAAAATGCTCTAGTTTTTTACCAGAGCATTTGTATTAAAAAATAAAATTTAAATTTTATTAATTACCACAAGCACCTAGGTTTTCCCATGCTGTAGCTGTTCTTTCGTATAAGCTGCCTTGATATGTAACCCTACTACCAACAACGTAAGATGTATTGCCATTATAGGCAGCCACTCCGTCACAAATATCAGCAGGTGGTGGTGTACCACAAGTTCCTATATTATTCCATCCGGTAGATGTTCTTTCATATAAAGTATCTTGATACACTACTTTACTACCTATAGAATATGATGTACTACTGTTATAATCTGCAACTCCATCACAAATATCATCACCATTAGAAGGATCTTCGTTACCAGGGTATATTGTAGCTATAAAAGCCTTATCTGTTGATGACAACTGAGAATTAGAACCTACTGCAACTCTATCTAAAGTATGCTCAGCAGGAACTGGATAATGCATAATCGATAAAGGATCGTACGGACTAAAGTTAGAAGAGTTTTCTGAATAACGTGTAAATAAATTACTATCAACTTTTGCTCTAGACCAGTAATTTGGTGCTCCTGCATAATAAGCATAAACCGCTTCTTTATCCCAATTAATTCCTGCAACAGGGTTTTGGTGTTCATGAATTAAACCTAAAGCATGTCCAAATTCATGAATTGTAGTTCTTCTAAAACTAGCATCAGAAGTATTATTATTAAACCATCCAAAGTGCATACTTTGTGATTGCCTATTAGAATCTGTTCCTAAATAAGACCAAGACCCGCTATCATTAGCAAACTGCCCTTCTTTAAAGCTAATTTTAATGTTTGCACTGCTGTTTGACGATACCCATTCGAATTTAATATTCGCATGATTTTCCCACTCTACTGCATATTGCCTTACTTTAGATTGCACAAAACTATTACCATTTAAAAACTTAACCTTAATAGTTTGTCCTGTCTCCCACTCTTTTGCTTTAATACTGGCGGCTCTTGCTTGTTTATCTTCTGAATTCCATTTTTCTACACAAACTTGAGCGCTTTTAGCAGCTGCTATTTCTTCAATTTCATTTATATCTTCTGAATTATTTTCACAGTTATATAATAAAACTGATAATGATGTAGCCAAAACAAACTTGGCTAAATTTAATTTTTTCATAATTGATTTTTATTAATAATTAACGATAGGGGGAAAACACTATTTATTTACATTTATTGTATCAATTATTTGATTTTTTTAATTTATTTAAATAAAAAACATCAAAAACAAACGAAAAACACAAGTAAACACCTGATATACCGAATATAAATCATCAAAATATATTATTTAATAAATATTAAAATATACCTAATTATAATAGCTAATTATTTTTATTAACTTTAATGAGTTATGAAAAAGTTATTACAATATTCTCCTTTCCATTTTTTAAGCTGTTTAATAATCGGAATTATTTTACAGTTTTACACGAATATATGGCGCTATGATTTCAACTTTTTAATTGTTTTTATTTTCTTTTTTTTACTTCTATTATATTTATTAAAGAGAAATAATAAACGTAAATTATTTTCTATTGCTACACTTTTATTTTTTATCGTTGTTGGAGTTTCAACTTCATTTATACACAACTCTAAAAACAATGATAACTACTATCAACGTCATATTAATGACAACTCAGGAGTAATCGTAAAAATTCATAAAGTTCTAAAACCAGGAAATTACAATCATAAATTTATTGCTGATGTAATTCAGGTTGATACTAAAACAACAAGCGGAACTATTTTATTAAATCTAAAAAAAGACAGCACTTCAACCGATTTAAATGTTGATGATCGTATTTTTATAAAATCAGAATTTAAAAACTTAGCAGATCCTTTAAATCCACATCAATTTAATTACAAAGATTATTTAGCGAAGCAATATATCTATCAACAAGTATTTATCGAAAAAAAAGAATATAAAAACTTAAAAAAAGGAACTATTTCTAGTTACGGGTTATCAGCTCTATTCAGAAATAAGGTGCAAATTTCTTTAAAAAAATACGCTTTTAATAACGATGAACTTTCGGTAATTAATGCCTTGTTGTTAGGGCAACGACAAGATATTTCTAGAAACCTTTTGGAGAGCTACATCAACGCCGGTGCTGTTCATATTTTAGCAATTTCTGGTTTGCATATCGGTATTATCCTACTCGTATTATCATCGTTATTTAAACCCTTAGAACGATTAAAAAATGGCGTAACTATAAAAGCTGTTCTAATCGTAATTCTATTATGGATGTTTGCTTTTATCGCAGGCTTATCGGCTTCTGTAGTTAGAGCGGTAACTATGTTTACTTTTATCGCTGTTGGTGCCTCATTTAAAAAGAAAAGAATCGTAGAATATTCGTTAATCAGTTCGGTGTTTTTCTTATTATTAATTAAACCTTTATTTTTATTTGATGTAGGGTTTCAGTTGAGCTACCTCGCTGTTTTCGGAATTATCTGGGTACAACCCTTACTCTATAAATTATGGAAACCGAAAGTTTGGTTGCTCGATAAAATTTGGAGTTTACTTACAGTTTCTGTTGCTGCCCAAGTAGGAATATTACCTATTAGTTTGTATTATTTTCATCAGTTTCCTGGACTTTTTATACTAACAAACATATTAATTATTCCGTTTTTAGGTGGAATTTTAATTGGCGGAATCTTAGTAATACTGCTTGCGTTGTTAAATTTACTTCCGCAGATTTTTGTTGATATTTACGGGTTCGTTATTTCTTTAATGAATAAAGTAGTCGATTGGGTTTCGAATCAAGAAGGGTTTCTATGGCAAGAAATATCGATGTCTTTTTACGAAATGATTGGTTGGTATATTATAATCGTATTTGCGTATCAATTCATTATTATCAAAAAAACAACACAATTATTATTTTTACTAGCATCCATAGTTATGCTACAAACTGTTTATATTTTCGAAAAAAAGAACGGAGAACAAAAACAAGAAATTATAGTTTTTAATAAAAGCAGAAAAAACCTGGTAGGCATAAGAAACGGAAAACAATTACATATTTTTCACAACCTAGATAGCCTTAAAGTAATTAATGATAAAGCAATTATAGATTATCGGATAAATGAGAATATAAACAGTTACTCTATCAATAAAACACTTAATTATTTTAAGTTTAATTCTGATGATATTTTAATAGTTGATAGTTTAGGTGTTTACAATATTACCATTAAAAACCCTATTGTACTACTACAAAATTCTCCCAAAATTAATTTAACTAGACTCATAAACAACTTAAAACCAAAACAAATAATTGCAGACGGAAGTAATTACAGCAGTTATATAGACAGATGGCAATTTACTTGTAAAAAGCAAAAAATTCCGTTTCATCACACAAGACAAAACGGAGCTTATATATTAAAATAGCTGTAAGCAGATTACATGGTTCCTAGTAGTGACGAACTGTTATTGTTTAGATTGAGCCTTTAAAGTTCTTTGAGAACTTTGCCCACTTCGTATTCTTATAATTATCTTTTGCAAAGTAAGCTAAAACCATTTCGAATTTCTTTTCATCTAAATATCCAGGAACTGTTTGAATTAATTGTTCTTCTGCGCTAAAAAAAGCGGTAGAAGGATAACTCATTTGTCCTTTCATAATTGTTGCAGCCAATTCATGATATTTACTTCTTCCTTGCTGAACAAACTTATATGTTTTTCCTTTAAAACTGATATCTTCCTTACCTTCACCATCCATTTTTACGGCATAAAAGTTATCATTTATAAACTTTACAATTACATCGTTTTTGTAGGTAGTTTTATCCATTTTTTTACACCAACCACACCAGTCTGTATATAAATCGACTAAAATTGGCTTTGGTGTTTCTTTATTCTTCTCTATCGCTTCTTCAAAAGTTAACCAATTAACTTCTTGTTGTGCTTTTACACCAACTGAAATAAATGCGAATACGGCTATTAAAATTAATTTCTTCATGCTTCTTAGGTCTCAATAAGTATTCCAAATTTACAAAAAAACCTATCAAGTTTTTATTCTTGATAGGCTTTATATATATTTTAACGTTTGTAAAAATTATTTTACTCCGTGCATTAGCTTTTTCATTAAAGGATTTAAACCTGCGATAATTAAACCTGCTACAATTGGTATAATTGTAAAAATTAAGAAAAAACCAGAGATAGAATATGCCTTTTCAATATCTTCAATATAACTACCTACAGTACCGGCTAATTTATTACCCATTGCTATAAATAAATAATAAACACCAAACATAAAGCCAATCCATTTTGCTGGTACTAACTTACTAATATATGATAAACTTACAGGTGAAATACATAACTCACCCATAGTGTGGAATAAATAAGCTGCAATTAACCAAAACATACTTACTTTAACGATAGGTTCTCCTGCTACAATACTTTGAGACCCCATTGATAAAAACCCAAAACCTAAACCTAGTAATAATAATCCTAATCCGAATTTTAAAGGTCCAGACATATTGTATTTACTTTCCCACCACTTAGAAAAGAATGGTGCTAACGTTATAATAAACAAAGAATTTAAAATACCAAACCAAGTTGCAGGTACCTCAACACTTTCTTGAGAAAAATCTCTTTGAATTTTCCAACCTACAATACCCCATATCACAATAAAACTTAAAGATAAAACAATGTTACCTAATGCATATTTTGCGAATGTTTTTTTGAATAATAAATACAATACATATGTAATAATACCCAATGGTAAAATTGTTAGTAAAGCATCAACATATTTAAAAATAGTACCATAAGTTCCAGTTAAATTTCTTTGAGTATATTCTCCTGCAAAAATTGTCATAGAACCACCAGCCTGTTCAAAAGCCGCCCAGAAAAACACAGTAAAAATACAAAATACTCCTACTGCTATTAATCTATCAATTACAACTCTCTGAGGTGTTTTTTCTTCAGTATTTTTCTCTACTAAATCTTGATCGCCATCCTTTCCTATCTCCTCTAAAGTAATCTCTTTTAATTGTTTTGGTGAAAGACCGATATTACCAAAAATATTTTGTGTAAAGTAGAATTGTAACATTCCAATAAACATAAAAATACCTGCTAAACCAAAACCTAAAGACCAAGAATAGTTTTCTCCAATATAACCACATAACATGATTCCTAAAAACGCACCTGCGTTTACTCCCATATAAAAAATAGAATAAGCTCCATCTTTTTTACCTTCATGATCTTTATACATATTAGATATAATTGATGTCATATTAGGTTTGAATAAACCATTACCAATCATTAAACAAGCTAAACCAACATATAACATCATTGGTGTTTCGAAAGCCATTGCTCCATGACCTAGCGTCATGATTAAAGCTCCAATAATTACAGCCCACCTGTAACCTAAAAGTTTATCGGCTATAAGTCCACCAAAAACAGGAGTTAAATAAACCCCCATTGTGTAAGTTCCGTATAATGATAAGGCTTCTGCTTTTGCCCATCCAAAACCACCATCTGTTATAGAACTAATTAAAAATAAAACTAATAATGCACGCATTCCGTAATACGAGAAGCGTTCCCACATTTCAGTAAAAAACAGCACAAATAACCCTGCTGGATGCCCTAATACTTTGTCTTTAAATAGATTTTCAATATCTGTACTCATGTTTAAAATATAAAGTTTAATAAAAATAAAAAGCATTGTAACAATAATTATTACAATGCTTTTACAAGTTTTTTTTTAGTTATTTTCCGCTAATTCGAAGCCTTCAGCTTCATTTTTAGAGTGATCTTTAATATCTTCAGCTCCATGTGTTAATCGCTTTAGAGGTTTTAATATTAAAATAATCAATGCTCCAAAAATTGTACAGAATACTGCAATTCCCGTAAACACCTGAAATTCTCCTGCCCCTTCAGACATGGCCCCTACCATTCCTGCTACTTTATTTCCTAAACCTGTAGCGGCAAAGTAAGCTCCCATCATAAAAGATGCATATTTTACTGGTGCTAATTTTGTAATGAATGATAATGCTACTGGAGAAGCACATAACTCACCAATTGTATGAAATAAATACGCCAACACTAACCATATCATAGCTGATTTTTCGATTACTTTATCACCTTCCATAACAACTTCTGTACTTGCTTTACTCATAAAGAAAAAACCAAAAGCCATAATAATTACACCGATAGCCATTTTAAATAATGATGAAGATTCTTTTCCTTTTCTTCCCCATTTATGCCAAAACGCACCAACTGCTGTACCAAATACAATGATAAAAAAAGCATTAATTGATTGGAATGTAGCTGCTGGAACTTCATAACCAATAAAAGCAAGTAATCTATCAGTTTTTTGCTCTGTATATAAACTCATTAATCCGCCAGCCTGCTCAAAAGCTCCCCAAAAAACAATAATAATTAAGAATGATAAAAACATTACCAACATCCTGTCCTTTTCAACAGCATTTAATGGTTTGTTCATTAACTCTTTATTAGGAGAATCTTGTTGACCAATAAAATCACCAACTCCTTCTAAATATTTTAAACCGTACATGTACACAACTTGTCCTAAAGCCATACCGATACCAGCAAGACCAAAACCATAATGCCATCCATATTCTGCTGCAACTATACCAACTGCTAAAGCCCCTAAAAAAGCTCCTAAGTTAATTCCTATATAAAACACATAAAAACCTTTATCTCGTCTATCATCTCCTTTCGGATATAATCCACCAACCATTGTAGAAATATTAGGCTTTAAAAAGCCAACCCCTATTACAATAAATAATAAGCCTGTAAAGAATGCCCATTGAGCATCTACAGCCAAAATACCATGACCTATACACAATAGTATACCACCTAGCATTACCGCTTTTTTCTGACCAATATATTTATCTGCGATCCAACCACCTGGTATCGATGTTAAATAAACAAGCATTGTGTAGGTTCCGTAGAAAGATATTGTTTCTGCGTTTGTCCAGCCAAAACCTGACTGTGGACTTCCTAATAATATAGGAGCCGCTAAATACAGTGTTAAGATGGCTCTCATACCATAATATGAAAAACGCTCCCACATTTCTACAAAAAATAATACATATAATCCTTTAGGATGCCCTAGGAAATCCTCTTGTTTAACTGTGTTCATATTTTATAAATTATTTTTAATAAAGTTTGTCATTTTTGTGTACAAATGTATGCGCGTATTGCCACCGTATATCCCGTGGTTTTTATCAGGGTACATTCCCCATTCAAATTGCTTATTGGCTTGTATTAAAGCTTCTGCCATACGATATGCATTTTGAACGTGTACATTATCATCCGCTGTACCATGAATTAACAAGTACTTTCCTTTTAACAACTCTGGGTAATTTAATGGAGAATTCTCATCATAACCTGTTGGATTCTCTTCAGGAGTTTGCATGTAACGCTCAGTATAAATACTATCGTAAAAACGCCAAGTAGTAACTGGTGCAACAGCTATTGCAGCAGCAAATACATCGTTTCCTTTTAAAATACAGTTAGTACTCATAAAGCCACCGTAAGACCAACCCCAAATTCCAATTCTGTTTGCATCCACGTATGATAAATTTGCTAATTCTTTAGCTACTGCTATTTGATCTTCAACTTCGTATTTACCTAATTGCTTTTGAGTAATTTTTTTAAAATCTCTACCTTTTAAACCTGTTCCTCTACCATCTACACAAACAATCATATAACCGTTTTGAGCTAGCATTTGATGCCAATAATCGTTAGAACCATTCCAACTATTGGATACATTTTGAGATCCTGGTCCAGAATATTGATACATCAATACTGGGTATTTTTTATTTGAATCGAAATTAGCAGGCTTAATTGTATACATGTTTAAGTCGTTTCCGTTTACGTTAATTGTAGAAAACTCTTTTTTACTTAAATTATATCCGGCAATAACTTCTTTTAAAGCTGCATTGTCTTTTACTATTTTTAATACTTTACCCGTATCATTTCTTAAAGAATAAACGTTTGGCGTATTCGCATCAGAAAACGTATTTATAAAATAATGCATATTCTTACTAAACGATGCACTATTTGTTCCTGAAGGATTACTAATAATGTTTTTATTTTCACCAGATAAAGAAATACTATAAACTCCTCTATTTATTGATCCGTTTTCTACTGATTGATAGTAAATTGTTTTTTTATCAGCATCAAAACCATAATAAGAAGTTACCTCCCAGTTTCCTTTTGTTACCTGATTTATTAATTCACCGTTGTTATTGTAGTGGTAAATGTGGTTAAAACCATCTTTTTCACTTGTCCAGATAAAGCTATTATCATCTAAAAACGTTAAATCGTCCGTTACATCCACATAAGCTTCGTCCGTTTCCGTTAATATTAATGTAGTGTCATACGTTTTAGCGTTGATAAAATACATTTTTAAATCATTTTGATGACGATTTAAAGTACGCACTGCTAATATATTACCATCTTTTGTCCAATTAATTCTTGGAATGTATTCATACTCTCCGAAAATAATTTTAGCTGTTCCGTTAGTATCTAAAGAATATACATGTAAGGTTACTTTTGCATTATCTTCTCCTGCTTTTGGATATTTAAAAACATCTTGTGTTGGGTATTTTCCTTTACCATAAACATCCATAGAAAATGTTTTTACAGCACTTTCATCAAAACGTAAAAAAGCTAAATTGCTTCCATCAGCACTCCATTCAAAAGCACGTACAAATCCAAATTCTTCTTCGTACACCCAGTCGGTAATACCGTTTATAATTTTATTTTTCCCACCGTCTTTTGTGATTTGAACAATTGTATTACTAGAAAAATCCCTAATAAATAAATTATTGTCTTTTGCATAGGCCACTCTTTTGCTATCTGGCGAAAAAGTTGGTCGTTGAATATCTTCTCCAATTAATTTTAATGTTTTCGAAGCGATATCATAAACATAAAATGTACCTAAGAAAGAACGACGGAATATTGGTTTGAAGTTGGTTCCTAAAATCAACTTAGTTTCATCACTATTAAAACTATATGATCTAAATGCGTTTAAACCATTTAAATCTTTACTATTAACAATTGTTTCAACTTTTTCTAAAGTTTTGTAATTGTATTTATCTACCGACGAATTTCCGTTTTCGTAATTTAATAAAGAATAAAAATCACCATTCATTGAGTTTAATGAATTCATGTAATCGGCTCTAAATGTGCCTTTTTCCCAAATATCTTCTAAAGAAATATCTTTTTTCTGTGCTTGTAAGAGCGAAGATAATCCTATGAAAAGTAGTAATATTTTTTTCATCTTAAGTTGTTGTTTATCTAAAAAGTTTGCCAAGTTTACGGAAAAATCGCCATAAAACACATCAAAAAAGTTAGAAATACTAAATATGAAAGCTATTTTAACAAGATTCATTTATCTTTGGGCCACCTAAATTTTATAGACAATGTCTAAAATTATTACTGGATTTTCTAAACTTACTAAAGAGGAAAAAATAAATTGGTTGGCTAAAACTTATTTTAACAACCAGCCTGAGATTACACAAACACTAAAACAATATTGGAATGTAGATGAAAAATTACAACAACTACACGACGATTTTATAGAAAATACGCTTTCTAATTTTTACATGCCTTATGGTATTGCTCCTAACTTTGTAATAAACAATCGCGATTATGCAGTGCCAATGGTTATCGAAGAAAGCTCGGTTGTTGCAGCAGCTTCGTTAGTTGCAAAATACTGGAGTACCCGAGGTGGATTTAAAACTGAAGTTATTGCTACCACCAAAATCGGACAGGTACATTTTATGTATGAAGGTGATAAGACGGAATTAGAAAACTATTTTGATCAACAAAAATCTAAATTATACGACGCAACAGCTTCCATTACAAAAAACATGGAAAAACGTGGTGGTGGTATTTTAGATATTCAATTAGTTGATAAAACTAATAAACTTGCAAATTACTATCAATTACATGTAACTTTTGAAACAAAAGATAGCATGGGTGCGAATTTTATTAATTCGTGTTTAGAAGCAATGGCTAATCAGTTTAGACGAGATGATATTGAAATTGTTATGAGCATCTTATCTAACTACGTTACAGATTGTGTGGTTAAAGCAGAAGTATCTTGTAAAATTGAAGATTTAGGAGGAAAAGATCCTTATAAATTTGCTCAGAAATTCGAGCAAGCGGTAAAAATAGCTGAAATAGAACCTTACCGTGCAGTTACACACAACAAAGGAATTATGAACGGTATAGATGCTGTTGTTTTGGCTACCGGTAACGATTTTAGAGCCATTGAAGCTGGTGCACATGCCTACGCTTCTAAAGACGGGCAATACAAAAGTTTAACGCATTGTGAGATTAAAGAAGGTGTTTTTAAATTTTGGATTGAAATTCCTTTAGCGCTCGGAACCGTTGGTGGCTTAACAGCCTTACATCCAATGGCAAAATTATCGTTAGATATAATGCAAAAACCATCTGCAAGAGAACTAATGCAAATTGTTGCTGCCGCTGGTTTAGCTCAAAATTTTGCTGCGTTACGTGCTTTAACAACCAAAGGTATTCAGCATGGACACATGAAAATGCATTTGCAAAATATTTTAAATCAACTAGAAGCAACTGCGGAAGAAAGAAATACTATAACTGCTTATTTTGATAAAAAAACTGTTTCTCATAGCGCTGTAATTGATAAATTTAAAGAGTTAAGAAGATAGTATTAATTGTCTCCTCGAGCGCAGTCGAGAGGCCAGATTACAAACATTAAAAGAGGTATCGACTGCGCTCGACCTGACAATTGTATTGGGAAAATATTATTCTAACGGAAAATTATTATTAACAGGTGAATATGTCGTTCTTGACGGAGCAACATCTTTAGCTGTACCTACTAAGTTTGGACAAGATTTAATTATCGAACCGATAAAAGAACCACAACTTATTTGGGCTAGTTTTACCAATACTGGCGAATGCTGGTTTGAAGCTAGTTTCGGTTTACCAAAACTACGTTTAACCTCAGCTACTTTTAATGCTGATAAAGAAGGAAATGCCGAAATTATTGCAGAAACCTTATCTGATATTTTACATGAAGCTAAAAAGTTAAATCCTAATTTTTTAAATTCTCATGGTGGTTTTATTGTAAAAACGAACTTAACTTTCCCTCAAAATTGGGGATTGGGAAGCTCATCTACCTTAATAAACAATATTGCTAATTGGGCAAATGTGAATCCGTTTACCTTATTATGGAATGCCTTTTCTGGTAGTGGATATGATATTGCTTGCGCTAGTAATAACAGCCCTATTTTATATCAATTAAAAAAGAGCCTCTCGACTACGCTCGAGATAACACCTATTGTTAGCGAGGTAAAATTCACCCCCAATTTTAAAGATGATTTGTTTTTTGTGTATTTAAATCAGAAGCAAAATAGCAGAGAAGGAATCGCACAATACAAAGAACATCGAGAAGAAGCTAAAAAGCTAATTCCAGAAATAAATGAGCTAACTCAAGAGTTTTTAAAAGCTAATTCCTCTATGAATTTAGCTAACATAATAATTGAGCATGAGCAAATAATTAGCTCGATTATCAAACAAATCCCAGTTAAAAAACGCCTTTTTCCTGATTATTTTGGTGAAATAAAAAGCTTAGGTGCTTGGGGTGGCGATTTTGTTTTAGTAACTGGTAATGAAAACACCTCAACGTATTTTAAAGAAAAAGGCTACAATACAATTGTTCCTTACAAAGAAATGATTTTATAAATCAAAACAGGTCTCGACTGCACTCGACCTGACAAGTTAATTTTAAAATGTCTCCTCGAGCATTACCAAAATCAAAATCATTTTGATAGAAAGTAGCGAATGCAGTTCTCGGGGGGTTTCTCTACAAATGAAAAAAGTAATTATAATTGGTGGTGGTGCAGCAGGTTTTTTTACAGCTATAAATGCTAAAGAAAACAATCCTGAATTAGACATAACCATTCTCGAAAAAGGAAAGGATGTTTTGCAAAAAGTAAAAATTTCTGGTGGTGGTCGTTGTAACGTTACGCATGCTTGTTTTGAGCCTAAGGAACTTGTAAAATTTTATCCGAGAGGGGAAAAAGAACTATTAGGTCCTTTCCATCAATTTATGACTGGTGATACTTTTGAGTGGTTTGACGACAGAGGAATTCCTTTAAAAATTGAAAGTGATAATCGTGTTTTTCCTGAAGCAAACACCTCACAAGCCATTATAGATTGTTTTCAAAATGCTGTTGACAACCTTGGCATTAAGGTGTTGAAAAATCACGGTGTAAATTCAGTTTATCAACAAGAAAACAAGTGGGTTATCAACACTAAAGAGCAACAATTTGAAGCTGATTCTTTAGTTATCGCTGCTGGTAGCTCTAAGAAAGTTTGGGATTTATGCAAAACCTTAGACCATGCTATTATAGAGCCTGTGCCTTCTTTGTTTACTTTTAATATAAAAGATAAACGAATTATAGATTTAGGCGGAATATCAGTGCCAAATGCCGCAGTAAAATTAGTGGGAACAAATTTAGAGAACTCTGGCCCTTTATTAATTACACATTGGGGATTAAGCGGCCCCGCAATTTTAAAACTCTCTGCTTTTGGGGCGCGTATTTTAGCTGACAAAAACTATCAATATAATGTTGAAGTAAATTGGTTAGGACAAGATTATGATAATGTTTTAGATGAATTATCTGATCTTAAAAACGCACAAGCCAGAAAACAAGTAAATTTAAAATCTTCTTTTGCAGATATTCCTCGTCGTTTATGGGAACGTTTTGTTGCAGCAGCAGAAATTAAAACGACTCAGAATTGGGGCGACTTAAGTAATAAACAATTAAATAATTTAGCTACTCAATTAACAAAAGGTTTATTTAATGCAAACGGTCGTACAACTTTTAAAGATGAATTTGTAACAGCAGGTGGTGTAGATTTAAAAGAAATAAACTTTAAGCGATTTGAAAGTAGATTACATAAAAACCTCTTTTTTGTAGGTGAAGTTTTAAATATTGATGCCGTTACTGGCGGATTTAATTTTCAAAATGCGTGGACAGGCGGATTTATTTGTGCGAAAAGCATTGCTGAATAAAATTATTTTATCCATAAAAAAGACCATTTACTAAACATAGTAAATGGTCTTTTTCTAATAATATTGTTTAATTTTATATTAAACTGTAGCTGATGCTTTCATTGATTTTCTATAAGTAAAAGAATTAAAAATGTTTCTTTTCCCAAAGTTATTTATCGATTTAGCGTTTAAAAACTTTAAGAACATTTTTTTAGTAACTCCAAAATACTCATAAGTATTCCCATCAGTAAAAGTAACTTCTAACAACATGCTTTTATGATGATAATCAGCCACTTTAAACTCAGTAATCGTTGTATGGTATGCTGCCGCATTAGCTTCTTTAGTTTCTGGAGCAATACTTACTAAAAAATGATAACCATCAATAATTTTAGTACTTACATCTTCTGCCTCTAATCTTTTCTCCTCATCCTGAAATTTATCAGGGTGCCATTCTTTTACCAATCCTCGGTACGTTTTTTTCAAGTCCTTTAAATCGATAGCTCCTTCAACACTAAAAAGCTTTTTATATTCTTTAATACGTTTCATTTGTATGAAATAATTTAGCCCGCGAAATTACTTAAAATATCTGAATATGAGACAGAAAGCTATTTAAATTTCAAAAATATATTTAATAACTCATAACAGTACCAAAATACAATAACTGAAATGTTTTTACATCTAAAAGCAAACAATTCATTGCCATCATAATACCGTAATTAGATTTATCATAAAAACGATATTCAAAATAATCTAATTCATTTTCATCAAAATCATAAAAAACATCATTAGTTTTAAAATGCCCGTTATAAAAATTATCAAGCTGAGACAGTTTGTGTATATTAATTTTAACAGCATGATTATACAAACTATCAATTTTAGTCTTTAATTTCTCTCCTTTAAAGCTTAAATCTTTATCGTTTTTAAACAAGATATTTTTATAAAAATCGCGCGTTAGCATATCATACAAAACTTGCTCTGTATTTACTTCATCTTGAATAGCTTCTATATATTTTGAAACATTGTTTGATAACCTATTAAACTCTGCAATTTTTATTTTTATATTCTGAAACATTAATGGCTTTGCCAATGCCTGTTTTTCAAAAAAAGAAGTTCTACCAGCTATTAATTCGTTGTTTATTCGAATTGCTTCTGTAATAGATTTGTGCGCTGTATATGTAGAGAGTTTATGCTGTGCAAACCCAACAAAAGACATTAAAAGTGTCGTAAAAAAAAGAAGACTACCTTTCATAACATTTTTTGCTTGAAAGATAGTCAATTTTATAGAACCTTTTAAAAAACAAGGATTATTCCTCTTCGTAACAATTAAAAATAATAGTATAACCGTATTCTATTGCTTCTTCATAAAATTCTTTTTGATCTTCATCAACATCATCTGCAGAATCTAAAGTAAAATACTCTTCTTCTATTTCTGATACTTTCCAACCTTCATCTTTTATATAATGCTTTGCTAATTTAAGAGCTCCTTCGATATCTTTATAATCGATATATAAGCTTACATAAGCTCCTACAACTTCATTATAATGTTCTGATGATTTTTTTGGTTTTGCTAAAGCGTTTATTAAAAACATAATTTTATTTAATTTAAATTAATTAAGCCAATTCCCCTCTATGAGGCTTTAAAGCGTCTCTAAAAATTTTCATATCACTTTCATCTACTACAATAAAAGCAATGGTGTGCATTGGGTTTAACTCCGTATGATTTACCTCATAATACGTTAAACTATCTATTTGTGCAAATTCTTTTAAATGAATACAATGGTGTTTTGCGGTTGCTAAACCATCTGGACCTTTAAAATCCCATATTAATTTTATTTTCCTGCTCATATCAATGCTTATTTACAAACGCAAAAATACCCATTTCTGTGCTAAAAATGGGTATTAAAATTAACTAACCAAAAAACGATTATTTTTTT
>CAXHZZ010000028.1:0-27206 GCA_964021635.1 uncultured Tenacibaculum sp. | reverse complement strand
TCAACTTTATTCCGTCTTGTAATGCTGGAATAAAATCTTCTTTATCTACTTTGTAACTTTTTTCTTGTTTATCATAAATAATATTTCCTAGTATATCAGAAACATCATAACTTAATAAAACAAGATCTTCTGATTTAGGTTTTACAGTATTTAAAGTATCTTTAACAACGTATGTATACCAAAATCCGCTTTCTGAAGCTATATATTTATGAATTGTATCTTTAGAAATAAAGTTTTCTAATCGCTCTTTCTCTATAGCATTTAGTTTTTTATTTTTAGCAATAACCTCTTTATAAAAATTAACGGTTCCTTGTTTTTTTGGCCTTCTTGCTTCAGGCTGTTTACAAGAAGTTATGCTTAAAACAACTAATATGAAAAAAACTATGTTAAACTTCATAAGACGCTTCTAATTCTTTTTGATATTTAGGTAATAACGCTTTAAATGTTGCAATCGTATCTTCCATCGACTCTAAACTTTTACCTCCAGCTGCATTATCGTGTCCGCCTCCTGTAAAATGATTTCTAGCAAACTGATTTACAGAAAACTTCCCTTTACTACGAAGTGACATTTTAATTATTCCTTGTTCTTTATCTTCAATAAAAATAGCTGCAAATACAATTCCTTTTAAAGAAAGTGCATAATTTACAACACCTTCTGTATCTCCTTTTTCGTAATTAAACTTCTTCTTTTCTTCTTCCGATAAAGTTATAAACGCTGTTTTATACTCTGGCAACAACTTCATATTACTTAAGGCTTGTCCTAACAGTAACAAACGGCTGTATGAATTTGCATCAAGTACATTACTATGTATTCTGTCATTCTTAGCTCCCTTATCAATTAAATCTGCTATAATACGGTGCGTTGTACTTGTGGTGGATCTAAAACGAAAAGAACCAGTATCTGTCATAATACCCGTATACAAACAGGTAGCTATGTTCTCATCTATCATAACAACATCGCCCATCATTTCAATGAAATTATAAACCATTTGGCAGGTAGATGACATGGTCGTATCTGAGTACATATACTTAAAATCGTCTGGTTGTTGATGATGATCTATCAACGCAAAATCGTTGCCATATTCCTCTAAAGTATTCTGCATATCTCCTCCTACTCTGTGCAATGCATTAAAATCTAAAAGGAATACAATTTCTGAATTATTTAAAGACCGAACACTTTGCTTGTTCTGACGATCGAAACGGTAAACGGTATCTGAACCAGGAATCCAATGTAAAAAATCTGGATATTCATTAGGCATAACCACCTGAGCAGTATGTCCTTTTTTATCTAAATAATGTTTTAATCCTAAAGTAGAACCAACAGCATCACCATCGGGATTCCTATGACCTATTATCACAATATTTTTTGGTTGCGATAAAAATTCTTTGAGTTCTGTAAAGTGTTTTAAAATCATAAGTGGCGAATATACAATTAAATTAAAAAAATTGTGTAATTTCGCGCCGATTTTGTGTGACGTTCACACGTACAACTATTAAAACAAATACAGATGGCAACAAATAGAACTTTTACAATGATTAAACCAGATGGTGTTGAAAACGGACATACTGGTGCAATATTAGACAAAATTAATGCTGCAGGTTTTAGAATCGTAGCAATGAAAAAAACGCAAATGACTAAGCGTGATGCTGAAGCTTTTTATGCTGTGCATAACGAACGTCCTTTCTTTGGTGAATTAGTTGAGTTTATGACTCGCGGGCCAATTATTGCTGCAATTTTAGAAAAAGACAATGCTGTTGAAGATTTTAGAACTTTAATCGGTGCTACAAATCCTGCTGATGCTGCTGAAGGAACTATTCGTAAAATGTTTGCTACTTCTATTGGTGAAAACGCTGTTCACGGATCTGATTCTGATGAAAATGCTGCTATCGAAGGTGCTTTCCATTTTTCTGGTAGAGAAATGTTCTAAGAACACACTTCTTAAAATATAAAAAAACTCGTTACAAATTCGTAACGAGTTTTTTTATGCTTTTTATTTTAGACTTTTTTAAACAAAAAGGCTATACCAACATTAACTTCTTCACCAATGTCTCGCCCATTTCTTCGTTAATCATAGTTATAATTTTATCTTTTCCGTAACTTAATTGCTCTCTTAAAGCCGATGAAGTTAAACTAACTATTAAAGTTCCGTTTTGCAACTTCACTTCCTTTGTGTAAGATTCAACGCCTGGGCCCATCATTTTGCTCCAAGCCTCATCTATATGAATTTTCTGAAAACCTTTATTTAAGTTTCCTTCTTTTATAAAACTCCCTAATAAATCTTTCATTGAAAGACTATCATTTTCTCTTTTTGCCATTTCTTACCCTAACTTAAAAATTTGATATTCTTGATTACTATTTTTTAATACATTCTCTGTACGATTAAAATGAGTATCAGTAATAAATATTTGTCCAAAAGCATCATTATTTACCAAATCTACTATTTGCGCAACACGATTTTCATCTAATTTATCAAAAATATCATCTAATAATAAAATCGGAGTTACATTAGATTGCTTTTTTATAAACTCGAATTGTGCTAGCTTTAATGCTATTAAATATGATTTTTGTTGTCCTTGAGAACCGAATTTTTTGATTGGATATTCGCCTATTTCAAAATTTAAATCATCTTTATGAATTCCTGACGATGTGTATTGCAACAACCTATCTTTCTCTAAGCTTTGCGCAAACAAATCTTTTAAAGAAGAATCGTGCAACTGACTTTTATAACGCAAATTCACCTCTTCTTTAGCTCCCGATATAATTTGATGCTTTTCATTAAAAATAGGCACAAACTCCTCTAAAAAAGCTTTTCTCTTCTCATAAATAACGGTTCCGTATTCAACTAATTGTTCGTCATACACTTTTAAATTTAATGCATCAAAAATTCTGTTTGCTGCAAAATACTTTAACAAAGCGTTACGCTGACTTATTATCTTATTATACGAAATTAACCCTTGTAAATAGCTTTTATCTTGCTGAGAAATAACGCCGTCTATAAATTTTCTACGAGTTTCACTTCCTTCAACAATTAAATCTCTATCCGCAGGTGAAATAATTACCAAAGGCAACTGACCGATGTGTTCAGAAAACTTTTCGTACGCCTTTCCGTTTCTTTTCAGCATTTTTTTCTGACCTCTTTTTAAAGAGCACAAAATTTTCTCATTTCTATCGCCTAATAAGTAATCTCCTTCGATCATAAAAAAATCTTGACCGTGACGAATATTCTGCCCAGCAACCGAATTAAAATAACTTTTTGCGAAAGATAAATAATAAATAGCATCAAGCACATTGGTTTTTCCAATTCCGTTATTACCCACAAAACAATTTATTTTCTTCTGAAAATCAAAGGTTTGGGTTTCTATATTTTTAAAATTTACTAATGATATTTTCTGCAAATACATGAATGAGAATTGTTTCAAAAAAGAAAGCGCAAATTATCATTTTTTTTACGAATAACTGATTTTTAAAATCCAATTTAAAAACCTATTTTTGTCGCCACTAATTTTTAAGCAATTATGGCTACATACAAGAAAAGAGGTTATAAACCTAAAAAAGAAAAGTTTGCACAGGAAGAAGTAGAAAACTTTGATGAATCTCAAAGTACTACCGCCGAAGTATTTAATACTTTAGACGATACAGCCAACAAATCTGAACAATGGATTGAAAAAAACAGCAAGCCTTTATTTTACGGATTGGTAACAGTTGCTGCTTTAATTTTAGGATATTTAGCATACACTAAGTTTGTTGCTGAACCTAACGAACAAGAAGCGTCTAACGAATTAGCTTACCCAAGAACTTTCTTTGCTAAGGCTACAATATCTGCAGGTGTTGCTGCTGATTCTTTATATAATTTAGGATTAACTGGTGGTGACGGAAAATATGGTTTTACTGATATAGCTGCTGATTTTAGCGGAACTAAAGCAGGAAACTTAGCAAACTATTATGCTGGTATTTCTTACTTAAAAATGAAAAAATACGAAGAAGCAATTGAGTATTTAAGTGATTTTAATTCTGATGATGAATTATTAGGCCCAACTGCTTTAGGTGCTATCGGTGATGCTTTTGCTGATATTAACCAACCAGAAGATGCTTTAGCTTATTACCAAAAAGCAGCTAACAAAAAAGACAATGACTTTACATCTCCTTTATTTTTATTCAAAGCAGCTCAAATTGCTATGGACTTAAAGGAATATGGTACAGCTGAAAAATTATACACAAGCATTAAAGAAAAATACGCAACTACTGATCAGGGTAGAGATATTGAAAAATATATCAACAGCGCAAAATATGCTCAATAATGGCAACAACAAATTTATCATACTACGATAAAGCTTCAATCCCAAATGCGAAATCTTTTCGATTTGGGATTGTTGTTTCAGAATGGAATCCTGAAATTACTGGCAACTTACAAAAAGGTGCTATCGAAACACTTTTAGATTGCGGTGCTACAGAAGATAATATTATTTCTTGGGATGTACCCGGAAGTTTCGAATTGGTGTACGGTTGTAAAAAAATGATAGAATCTCAAAAAGTAGATGCTGTTATTGCAATTGGAAACGTAATTCAGGGAGAAACAAAACACTTCGATTTTGTTTGTGAGGGAGTAACACAAGGAATTGTAGATTTAAACATTAAATATGATGTTCCTGTAATTTTCTGTGTTTTAACAGATAACACTAAGCAACAATCTATAGATCGCTCTGGAGGGAAATTAGGAAATAAAGGTATTGAATGTGCCATAGCTGCTGTAAAAATGGTTGCTATTAAAAACCTAGAAAGACCTAAAGGCTCTTTAGGATTTTAGAAATCACAAAAAATACAATTAAAATATAAAGAACCAAGATGTTTATCATTTTGGTTCTTTTTTTAACTTTAATTTAGTCATAATTTTTGACCAATTATTCATAATTCAGTAACTTTGAATTTCGTCTTAATTTGGTGTGATTTTTGTTACACTATAGTATTCAAAACAACAGCATTTTATGGGATTTATTAAAAGAGAAAATAAAAAATTCGATTACAAGCCTACCTATTACAAAGGAGAAGGAAATCCGTATGAAGTAAAACATAAATTTGATAAATACCGTACAACTGTTGGTAAATCAAAAAGCTTAAAAGGAAAGTTTACTACTGCTATCAACGAATTTAAAAACTCTGAAAATGGCGGATTCAACCCTACAATCCTAATTATAATTGCTATTTTACTGCTATTATTTTTATTTTTTATCGAATTTGATCTTTCTATATTTTTATCTAAAAACAACTAATGTCAGATATAATACAATTACTTCCTGATCATGTGGCCAATCAAATTGCTGCAGGTGAAGTAGTACAAAGACCCGCTTCTGTAGTTAAAGAATTGGTAGAGAATTCGATTGATGCAGGTGCTAGTTCTATAAAGCTTTTAATAAAAGATGCCGGTAAAACATTAATTCAAGTAATCGACGACGGTAAAGGAATGAGTGCTACCGATGCACGTTTAAGTTTCGAGCGTCATGCAACTTCAAAGATTAAAGATGCTCAAGATTTATTTAACCTAAATACCAAAGGCTTTCGAGGTGAGGCGCTAGCTTCTATCGCTGCCATTGCGCATGTTGAGTTAAAAACAAAACAAGAAGAGGAAGAACTAGGTTCTCAAATAAAAATAGAAGGAAGTAAAATTGTTTCTCAAGAACCTGTTTCTACTTCTAAAGGAACAAGTATTGCGGTTAAAAATTTATTTTACAACATCCCTGCAAGAAGAAATTTCTTAAAGTCAGACACTATTGAAACCCGTCATATTGTAGATGAATTTCAAAGAGTTGCACTAGCACATCCTGGTATTGCTTTTTTATTACATCACAATAACACAGAGGTTTATCATTTAAAGAAAAGTAATTTACGCAAAAGAATTGTAGCTATTTTCGGCGCAAAAATGAATGAAAAATTAGTTCCTATTTCTGAGCAAACCGATATTATTACTATAAACGGATTTACTGCAAAGCCTGAGTTTGCTAAAAAGAAAAGAGGTGAACAATACTTTTTTGTAAATAACCGATTTATAAAAAGTTCTTACTTAAATCATGCTGTTTCTAATGCTTTTGAAGGTTTGTTAGAGCACGGTTCACATCCTTCTTATTTTTTATATTTAGAAGTGCCTCCAAATAGCATCGATATAAATATTCATCCAACAAAAACTGAGATTAAGTTTGATAATGAAAAAGCATTATATGCTATTTTACGCGCTACTGTAAAACATAGCTTAGGACAATACAATGTTGCTCCGGTCTTAGATTTTAACAGAGACGCTACACTTGATACTCCGTACGATTATAGTAAAAATAAAAGGACATCATCCGCTGTTCCTCCGATTAGTGTAGACCCTACATTTAATCCGTTTAAAACAGAAACTAACTACGAATCTAAATCAAATAACTCAAACGACTCACAGGGTTCTAAATCGGTGAGTTATCAATCTAACTTTAAAAAAGAAACCAGCAACTGGGAAGCTTTATATACAAATACAGAACCGTTAGAAACGGCAAAACAAGAACAACTTTTTGAAAGTCATCAAGAAACCGAAACCGGTAAAACTTTTCAAATTCAAAAAAAATATTTATTAAGTTCTATAAAATCTGGCGTTGTTTTAATCAACCAATCATTAGCGCATCAACGTATTTTATACGAAGAATTTTTAGAGAATATCACCGTAAAAGAAGCTAGTAGTCAACAATTATTATTTCCTGTAAATATTTCTTTTTCTAAAGCTGATATTGAAATGATATACACGATAAAATCAGATTTAGAAAGTGCTGGTTTTATGTTTGATGAATTTACGAAAGAAAGTGTTATTATTGGCGGAATCCCAACATCAATAAGTGAAAGTCAAATCACTTTAATTTTAGAACAACTATTAGACGATATTAAGCTAGAAGTACCAGATACTAGTTTTAGCCATTTTGACGTTATGGCAAAATCTTTTGCAAAATCATTGGCTATAAAAACAGGAACAGTATTATCTACTAAAGAGCAGGAAAACTTAGTAGACGATCTATTTTCTTGTAAAGAACCAAATACATCGCCTTTAGGTAAACCAACGTTTAAAACATTGACTTTAAACGAAATTGACACCATTTTTAATAAATAAAATAAAAACATGGGAAAATTAACTGACGCTATAAAACATTTAATAATCATTAACGTGATTATGTATTTTGCGCCGCAATTTTTAAATTTAGACTTAACAAATATATTTGCTTTACATTATCCACAAAACGAGCATTTTGGTGTTTGGCAATACGTTACGCATACTTTTATGCATGGCGGAACAATGCATTTACTTTTTAACATGTATGCGTTATGGGCTTTTGGTACTCCTTTAGAACAAATGTGGGGTAGAAATAAATTTATATTTTTTTACTTCTCTGCAGGTATCGGTGCTGGGTTGATATATACACTTGTAAATTATTACCAATTTAATGGTATTTACGAGCAAATAGCAGCCTTAGGTGTTTCTCCTTCTGAAATACAAAATATTTTAACCACAGGACAGTACAATGAAAATATAATAACGCTTTCTAACAGAACAATGAGCGAGTTTTACAGCTTGTACCACACACCTGCCGTTGGAGCTTCTGGTGCTGTTTATGGTATTTTAGTTGCCTTCGGATTAACGTTTCCGGATGCTAAACTAGCATTGATCTTTTTTCCAGTACCAATTGCAGCAAAATATTTTATTCCGGTAATGATTGCTAGTGATTTATTTTTTGGTGTTACAAAATACTCAATTGGTAATATTGCCCATTTTGCACATATTGGAGGAGCTATTATTGGTTTTATTATTGCTTGGTATTGGAAAAAAAACCAGTTTAAAACTCATTAATTTAGTATATTAGATTCCTTCAAAGAAAAAGAAAATTGATGAATACTTTAGATAACTTAAAATATCGTTTTAAAAATGCAGGTATTGTAGAACAACTTATCTACATAAACCTTGCTGTTTTTTTATTGGTTTTTATTACCAATACTTTTGGGTTTTTATTTCAATCTAATAACAACTTATTGGTTGAATGGTTTTCTTTACCTGCCAACTTTGATGAATTTTTATACAAACCGTGGACAATTATTACCTACGGATTTTTACACACCAGTTTTCTTCATATACTATTAAACTTAGTGGCTTTATTTTATATAGGCCATCTTTTTAAACAATATTTCACCTCTAAACAATTACTAAATTTTTACATTCTAGGAACCTTATTTGGCGGGATCTTGTTTTTAATTAGTTATGCTATTTTTCCTGTATTACTAAAAGAAGCTAATATTAGTGTTTTACTTGGAGCATCAGCAGGAATTTCTGCAATTTTTATAGGTATTGCAACCTATATTCCTAATTATGAATTAAAATTTCCTTTAATTGGTTTTGTAAAGTTATGGACGTTAGCTTGTATTTGGGTAGCTATTGATATTATACAAATACCTGCCGGTAATGCAGGAGGGCATATTGCACATATTGGCGGTGCTATATTTGGATTTTTATATGTTGTAAGAGCTAGTAACAAAGAGCTAGAGATTTTAAAACCGCTAAAAAAGTTTTTTGAGAGAAAGGAAAAACCTTTAAAAACAGTTTATAAATCCGGGAAAAAACCTTCAAAAAACAACTACAAAAAAACAGAAAACCAAGCTGAAATAGATCATATTTTAGATAAAATAAGCAAATCAGGTTATGATACTTTAACAAAAAGCGAGAAAGACTTTTTATTTAAACAGGGTAAATAATCAAATGAAAAAATATTCACTTGTCCGTAAGTTGATGTTCTTTATCAATTCAGTTTTTGCTACTGTTTTGTTGCTCTCTTATGTGTTACCTTTTCTATCTCCAAAAACAATTCCGGCTCTTGCTGTTTTTAGTTTATTTGTTCCTTTATTAGTAATTTTAAATATTGCTTTTTTTATATACTGGTTATTTAAACTACATAAAAACGCTTTATTATCGCTACTTATATTAGTAGTTGGCTATTTCATTTCTCCTCCTTTAATAAAATTTTCTAATAAAGAATTCATATTAAATAACGACTTAAAAGTGATGAGTTATAATGTGCGATTATTTAATCATTATAAACATTTAGAAGATACCACTACCGAACAAAAAATTTATGATTTTATTGATAATGAAGATCCCGATGTTCTTGTAATGCAAGAGTTTTACAGATCTAAATCATTAAACATAAATCTTCCTTATAAATACATTAAAACCAAGTCGAAAGCTAATAAATTTGGACTTGCAATTTACTCGAAATACCGAATTATAAACTCAGGCTCTTTAAATTTTAAAAACAGCGCTAACAATACTATTTTTACTGATATTTTAAAAAATAAAGACACAATTCGCATTTATAACGTACACTTAGAATCTTTGAAGATAAATCCGGAGAAAGTAAATTTCGGAGAGCAAGATTCCGAACGTTTATTTAAACGGTTATCTAGCGGTTTTAAAAAACAAGTAAGTCAGACTGAGCTTATCTTACAACATGAAACTTCATGGAAAGGAAAAAAAATTGTGTGTGGTGACTTTAACAACACCGCCTATTCTTGGGTTTACAATAAACTATCTAAAGACAAACAAGATGCTTTTTTACAAGCTGGTATTGGCTTAGGAAAATCTTTTAGGTATGTATATCCTATGCGTATCGACTTTATTTTTACTGATAACAAAGCAACTATAAATCACTATAAAACATATAGTGATATTAAATTATCAGACCACTACCCTATTATAACACGTTTAAATTGGTGATTTTAAGCATTTTATAGTTCTTTTTTTAAACTATAAATACTAACCAAACGCTTCGTACTATTTTGTATCTTGCCCTTTGCATATGGTACAATTTATACTCAACAATCAGATTATTAAAACACCTGTAAACTCAGGTATTACGCTACTCGATTTCATTAGAGATCATCAACAATTAAAAGGTACAAAGATCGGATGTCGCGAAGGCGATTGTGGAGCTTGCACTGTTTTAATTGGTACAGTAGAAGGCGACAATGTAAATTACAAAAGTATTACTTCTTGCATTTCTCCTTTAGGAAACGCAAACGGTAAACACATTGTTACCATAGAAGGAATTAACTTACCCAAGAGCCTAAATACCGTTCAAGAAGCAATGACTAGTAATTACGCTACTCAATGTGGATTTTGCACGCCTGGTTTTGTAGTTTCTATGACTGGTTTTGCTTTAAGCAACAATAATAACATTACTTGTAATGATGCCATTAGTGGTAATATTTGTAGATGTACTGGTTATAAATCTATCGAAAAAGCAGGTTTAAAGGTTGAAGAAAAATTAGCTAATAAAGACGATAATCATCAAATAGAATGGTTGATTAAAGAAGGTTTTATTCCTAATTACTTTGAAACGATTCCTGATAAATTAAAAAAAATAGATCTAAAAGTTTCTGAGCAAAAAAAAGGAATAAAAGTTGCTAACGGAACCGATTTATATGTTCGCTCTGCGGATAAAATGGCTGACGAACAGGTTTATTTACTCGCTGATAAAAAAACATTATGTGGTATTTCTTTTTCTGAAGGAATTTGCACTTTAGGTGCGAATACAACGGTTACTGAAATTGCAGAAAATAAAAAGTTACAAACGTTGTTTCCGAAGCTACAGCAGTTTATGAAATTAATTTCATCGGAACAAATTAGAAACATGGGAACCATTGGCGGTAATTTCGTTAATGCTTCACCAATTGGTGATATATCTATTTTCTTTTTAGCCTTGAATGCTACTTTAACAATTATTAAAGAAGACGAATCAGAACGTCATATTTTATTTCAAGAATTTCATCAAGATTACAAAAAATACGATTTAAAAGAAAATGAAGTCTTAAAGGCTATTTCCTTTAAAGTTCTTCAAAAAAATGAAGCTTTTAATTTTGAAAAAGTAAGCAAACGTACACATTTAGATATTGCTAGTGTGAATGCTGCTGCTAGAATATCAATAGAAAAAAATACGATTATAGATGCTCATTTTTCGTTAGGTGGCGTTGCTGCAATTCCCAAATACTTATACAAAACGAATGACTATTTAATCGGAAAAAAGATGAATGCTGGTACTATAATAGCAGCACAAAAAATACTTCAATCAGAAATTTCACCAATTAGCGATGTAAGAGGCACATCAGCATATAAACGTTTATTAGCAAAACAATTATTCTTTGCTCATTTTATTGAACTTTTTCCGAATCTAATCGAACTAAAAAAACTAATTGCCTAATGAAAAACATAGATAGTTATACACATGTTCGAGGAGAATCGTTATTTGTAGACGATTTAATGCTGCGCCAAGATGCTTTAATAGGCTTATGTTTTGATTCGCCAAAAGCACATGGGAAAATAAAATCGGTAGATTATTCTAAGGCAGAAGCTTTAGATGGTGTCGTGAAAATATTTACCTACAAAGATGTTTTAGGAGAAAATCAAATCGGAGGGATTATTCCTGACGAACCTTTGTGGGTAGAAGATGAAGTACATTTCTGGGGGCAGCCAATTGCTTTTATCGTTGCTAAAACAGAGGCTATTGCCAAAAAAGCAAGAGCTTTAATTACCATTGATATTGAAGAGCTTCCTGTTATTACAACATCAAAAGAGGCCAAAGAAAAAAATAGTTTTATAAATGCTCCTCGCTCTTTTAAGCTTGGTGATTCATCTGGTTCTTTTTCTGAATGTGATTATGTTTTTGAAGGTGAAACATTCTCTAACGGACAAGAACATTTATATTTAGAAACGCAAGGCTGCTACGCTGTTCCGTTAGAAAACGGTAATATAAAGCTAACTTCTTCTACCCAAGGACCAACACAAGTACAAAAAACAGCTGCTAAAGTATTGGGAATTCCGATGCATAAAATTGAAGTAGATGTTATTCGCTTAGGTGGTGGTTTTGGTGGTAAAGAAGATCAAGCAACTCCTTGGGCAGTTATGACAGCTGTTGCTGTACAACATTTAAATCGCCCTGTAAAATATATGTTGAATCGTCATGACGATTTACGTATGACTGGTAAGCGCCACCCATATTCGTCTTTCTATAAAATAGGATTGACAAAAGATTTAAAAATTAAAGCTTTTGAAGTTGAGTTTTTACAAAATTCTGGTGCTGCTGCCGATTTATCTCCAGCAATTGCAGAACGAACTTTATTTCATGCTACTAACAGTTATTTTATTCCGAATGTAAGCACTACTGTATATAGTTGTAAAACTAATTTACCGCCCAACACTGCTTTTCGCGGTTTTGGTGGGCCACAAGGAATGTTTGTCATAGAAAGTGCGATTGCCGATGCAGCAGATAAAATAGACATCAATAAAAAGCAAATACAAGAAGTTAATTTGTTAGCTGAAAATGATGAGTTTTCATACGGACAAATTGCTACACAAGTAGAGGCTAAAAACACATGGTTTACCGCTAAGGAGATTTTTGATTTAGAAAAATTAGAGGTTGAAAAAACTTCTTTTAATAAAGAAAATAACAGGTTTAAAAAAGGCGTATCGTTAATGCCAATTACTTTTGGTATTTCATTTACAAACACACAAATGAATCATGCACGTGCATTGATTCATATTTATCAAGACGGTAGTGTAGGAATCTCTACTGGAGCTGTAGAAATGGGACAAAGTGTAAACACTAAAATGCTGCAAGTAGCACAAACTGTTTTAGGCGTTTCAGCTGCAAAATTAAAGCTAGAAACTACCAATACAACTCGTGTTGCAAACACTTCGCCTTCTGCAGCCAGTTCTACTGCAGATTTAAACGGAAAAGCTGTTGAAATGGCTTGTAACGCATTAATTGAAAGATTAACTAAAGTTGCTGCTACATTAACTTCATCCGAAGAAAAAAATATTACTTTTCAAGAGGATTTTGTTTTTATTGATGGTGAAAAATCTACTATTTCATGGGAAGATGTAATTAGTCAAGCCATGGTGCAACGTGTTGCTTTAACTGAAAACGCTCATTACGCTACGCCTATTATTCATTTTGATAAATCTAAAGAAAAAGGGCATCCGTTTGCGTATCATGTTTACGGAACAGCAATTACTTCTGTAACGGTAGATTGCTTAAGAGGAACTTATGAAATTGATGCCGTAAAAATTGTACACGATTTTGGTAAATCTATGAATTTAGGAATTGATATCGGTCAAGTTGAAGGTGCCTTGGCGCAAGGAATTGGATGGATGACTATGGAAGAAATTGCCTACAATTCTGACGGACGTTTATTATCGAATGCGTTATCTACCTATAAAGTTCCTGATATTTTTTCTTCGCCGAAAATAGTAGAAACGGTTCCTGTTAAAACAGCAGGGAATGATATGGCTATTCAAAAATCAAAAGCTGTAGGAGAACCTCCTTTAATGTACGGAATTGGTGCTTATTTTGCAATTCAAGAAGCAGTTAAAGCTTTTAATCCTAAATATAAATTAAAGTTTCACGCGCCTTTTACGCCAGAAAAAGTATTAATGGGCTTGTACGAAAACCAATAATAGTTATAGATTCTTTTACCTATAAACTCTAAAAATAAAAAATCAATCAAACTACATTACACTAAACAAAATATCTTAAAAGGCGCTATTATTTATAGCACCGGAGATACGATTGCGGCACTTTTATTAAACGATTTTTCTATATATCGATTACTCGGAATGATGTTAATCGGAGCAACAATATATGCTTTTGAAATTCCTAATTATTTTATTTGGATTGATAAAAAGACAAAATCTCTTAAAAGCTTAAAAAAAACGATAGCAAGAACAGGTTTGGCTATTGCCTATTTTAATCCTATTTGGGTTTTAAGACATTTGGCTTTTATTAAATTATTTTTAGGGAATTACAATGAAATAAATACAGATTTATTAACGATTGCACTGCTATCTTTTACTGTAAACATTCCTATATCATTTACTGTTAATTTTATCATTCAAAATAAAATACATTTAAATTGGCGTTTTATAGCCAGTGCAATTTTCTCTGCTTTAATGGCCATTTATTACGCTTTAAGTGAAACAATTTTTAATTAATTCATTATTACGAAAAAGATAATTCAGTCTCTTTTAAAAGACAACTTTATGATACTTCTTCGCTAAGATATTAATAACAATCAATGAAATTCTGGAAATACGTATTAGATAAAATCAAGAACAATCAAAAAGTATATGTCTTAACAGTTATTGAAAACTTTGGGAGTTCTCCTGGAAGGAAAGGTTTTAAAATGTTGGTTGCCCAAGACGGATTTATTTTTGGATCTATTGGTGGTGGGGTAATGGAATTTACTCTGGTTGAAGAGGTTCAAATTCTTTTACAAAATGAAAATTCACCAATATTTATAAAAAAACAGATTCATAAAGGTAGTATAGAAAACGGATCTGGAATGATCTGTTCTGGTGAACAAACCGTTGCTTTTCATTGTTTAGATTTTAAGCATGCAACTGTAATTGAAGATATTTTAAGCTGTATTCAAACAGGACAAAACGGAATATTAAACTTAACGTCTAACTCATTCTGTTTTTCAAAAAAACAACAAGAAAATCAATTTAATTATCAAATTAATTCAAATTCTGATTGGTATTATAATGAATATATAGGTTTTAAGGAAACTTTACATATTGTTGGCGGAGGTCATGTTGGCGTAGCTGTTTCAGAAACTTTTGTAAAACTTGGGTTTTATGTAGTTGTTTTTGACAATAGAGAAAACCTCAACACACTCGAAAATAATAATTTCGCACATAAAAAATTAGTTGTTGATTATAATGATATCAACAACCATATTCCTGAAGGAAAAACAAGTTATGTAGCTATTATGACCAACAAATACACCGATGATAAATTGGTTTTAAGTAAACTACTTAAAAACGATTATAAATTTATTGGTGTTTTAGGCAGTAAGGCAAAATTAAAAACAATGTGGGAGGTTTTACGAAACGAAAAACACTCGCAAAAAGAGTTAGATGCTGTTTATGCTCCTATTGGTTTATCAATTAAAAGTGAAACTCCAGAAGAAATTGCCATTAGTATCGCTGCTCAAATTATTCAGTTAAAAAATCTAAATAAATAATTTTAATGCTCTTCTCCTAATTCTACCGCTCTACTAAATGCTGCAAAAGCTGCTTCTTTGATTAACTCATTCACATTATTATCTTCCATAGAATCTAATGCTGCACGCGTTGTACCACCTTTTGATGCTACTTTTTCCATCCAAGAATTAGGTGAAATATTCGACTGATTAAAAAGTTCGATAGCTCCTGCAAAAGTTTGAGTAACTAATACCGTAGAATCCTTTTTCGAAAAACCCATTTTTAATGCTGCTTCCATCATACTTTGCATAAAGTAAAAAACATAGGCTGGTCCACTTCCTGAAATTCCCGTAGAAGCATCAATTAATTTCTCACTAGAAACCTGAATAGATTTACCTGTAGTAGCCAATAAACTTTCTACCGTTAGCATTTCTATTCTAGATATCTCATCAGAAACTACAAAAGAGGTTAAACCTTTACCTATCTGTGCTGGTAAATTTGGCATTGCTCTAACAATCTTTTTTAAGCCTGTTAACTCTTCAATAGACTCTATAGTAACACCTGCCATTATAGATACTATTATTTGTTCGTTTTGCACAAGTGGCTTTATAGTATTAAACACATTTATTGCGTGGTGTGGTTTTACAGCGATAAAAATAATATCTGCCTTAGGAACACAATCTTCTAGTTTCTCAAAAGTATCAAAATGTGCTATTTTATGAAGCTCTTTGAGTTTTTCTTCAGATTTATCTAAAACCATAATATTCTTTTTCTTAAGAAGTTTAGATTTAGACATTCCTTCTGCATAGGTTAACCCCATATTTCCTGCACCAATTACAAGTACTTTCATGTGTTTTTTATATTTTTTAAATAAGTTAGATTGTTAATTTATAAATGTACTATACGAATAACATACAGTCTTCACAATCTTTTACTTCTCCATAATATGTTTCTCTATATTTATGTACAGTTTTAAGAGGTAACCCAAGTAAATACTTTTTAATGTATGTTACTTTTGTTGTTAGCTCACCCATAGGGATACTGTATCTTTTTTCTTGAATAGTTTTTCTTTTGATGTATATCAGTTTCATATAATTGTTTTTAATTAATATTATTTTTATAAAGGAATCATGCTTTTAGAGCTAATTAATAGCCATAAACATATAGAAAAGTAACAAAGTGCTTTTACACCTATTCTTACTTAACTTAATAAGTTGAATGGGTAATATTTCAATATTTTTAAAGTATGTAGCGATAGCCTAATTAAAGACCGACTGTTCTTAACAGAAAAAAATTGTTACAAGACTTGGCTTGTAAATTAAGAAGCTGGAGGTATGAATTTATCTGATTGATTTCTAAAAACCAGATAATTAAAAGTTAATACTCGTGAATTTTTTTGTTCAGTATTTTTCTGTACCATGGTGCAAATTTACAAAAACAAACAACCATCAGCAAATACTCTTTGTTAAGATTATTGTAAAGCTAAATATTTAAAAACAAAACACTTATCTATGAATTATTACACTAATAATTATAAACTACTATTATTACAAATAACATAATTATATACCCTAAAATTATTAAACCAATTATTTTACGAGGTAATAATTGATAAAAACTAAACGATGTTTTTTACTAAATTATATTTAATTTCGTTGTAATTAGAGATTATTTTCTGTGCTAATGTGTAATCTTGTGCTTTAGAATGCTCACTTTTATACGCTATACAATAAATTCCGCCATCATAAGCAGCTTTTATTCCGTTTGTAGAATCTTCTATAACCAAACACTGTTCTTTCTTAAAACCTGCAATTTCAGCTGCTTTTAAAAAAATTTCTGGATGCGGTTTTGAAGCCTTTAAATCTGCTCCACTAATCTTTCCTTTAAAGTATTTGTTTAAATCAAATTTATTAAAAACATTATCAATTGTTACCATAGAGGCAGATGATGCTAAAACGAGTGTTATTCCGTTTGCATAATAATCTTTAATTAAATCTAAAACACCTTCTAATAATTGCAAATCATTTTTATCAGAAAAAAAGAGCTCTTTAAAAAAAGCTCTTTTGTAAGCAACTAATTCAGTTGCTGCTAAAGACAAGTTAAACTTGCTAACTAAATCTTTACAAATATCTATGGTTGATTGCCCAGTATAAGCGTTATATTGTTCTTGAGAAACTTCGACACCCACTTTAGCAAACATTAAAAAATATGCTTTTCTATGTAAAGGTTCGGTGTCTACAATTACACCATCCATATCGAATAAAACTGCTTTTAAAGCCATTGTGTTTAGTTTGTGTTGTTTTACAAAAATAAGCAATTACTTATTTAGCCAACCATTATTTTTTCTCACATTGTTTTAAAGCCTCTTCTGCCCTATCAAACATAAATTTAGGGTAAAATTTTTCTGTTATTTTTTCTTTCTTACCTAGTTCAATAGCTCTTTTAATATCTTTACAAAAAGGTGCTGTAGATTGTCCAAAAAAATTAGCAGCTCCCATATCTGCTTGTGCTTTACTAAATATAACTCTTGGGTTGTAAGGCGCTAATTTAAATGCTTTTGAATATAACGCTCCGTTTTTCATAGACATTGACATTCCGTATTTCTGTCCGTCAAAAGCCATGTAAGCCGTATTTAATAACGCCTGTGTTATTAAAATTTCTGGATTATTTGGTGAAACAGCTGTTGCAGCATCTAAAAACTCTTGAGCCTTGTTAAGTTTTGTTTTTAAAATAGCTTCGTCTTTTATGCCAAAACTTCCAATAATTTCAATCGTTGCTGCGTAGAATGGAGGTAACCAGTTCTCTTTTTCTGCTTTAGAAATACGCTCAAATAACTGACTAGCTTCTGTTACTTTATTTGATTGCCAAAGTTCAAAACCTTTGGTCATTCCTTTTTCATATTTACTTTGTGCTGATAAATTTACAGCTAATAGTAATACTAGCAATGTGATTATTTTTTTCATCTTTATTTAGTTTATCTTAATTGATAATTTTATATTTTTTGATACTTTAAATTTTGCATTTTTATATTTTGGTGGCCCCATAAAACCTGTTGCATCATTAGAAATACCTATAGGTTCTTTCGGTATTCCGAAAAAATTAGTATCCATTTTTTTATTATCATTTGTATCATGAAAAGCAGAAACTGCGTAAGTTCCTATTGCTATGTCCTTGAACACTACGGTTGCTTTTTTACCAACAACTTTTGCAATTGTTCCTTTTAAAGGTTTTTTTAAAAAAGAATCTTCAGAATTATATAAAGCGATATATAAATCTCCTTTGTCTGATTTCATTCCGTCGAACTCTATTGTAATATTTTGTGTTTCTTGAGCTACAGAGCTTAAAAAACCACTTAAAATAAATATTGCTGCTAAAATTATTTTTTTCATTATTTTTATTTTTTATTGATGCTTCAAATATCTTGACTTTCTTTCTATTTTTATCAAGAATAGCGCCGAATTGTTATTTTTTATTACTCAACTGTACTTTTTCTTTTTAATTATAAATTATCTAATTGATTATCTTTCTTATTGTCACTAATTGTCCAAAAGAAACCAACAAAGAAAAAACGATCTACATTAGGCACAATTGCTTGCCTATCAAAAACACCGTTCATATTTGGTGTGTTTTTATAATTATAACCAAATACATTCTGATGTCCTAAAACGTTGTTTACTGAGAAATACAATATTTTTTGTTGACTAATTAAATACGCCCAATTTACACTTACCGAATTATAATTTTTAGTTTTGTTATTCAAAAATCCTGTTTTATTAGGATTCGTGTAATTTCTACCAGAAGCAAAATTGTAACTAAAGCCTACCTGACTTTTTAAATCTTTAATAAAGTGTTTTCCTACCACTGATAAATTATGTGCCGATGCAAAATTTGGTGTAGCCGCTGTTGGATAATTTTTATAATTTCTTTTGGTATCTAAAAACGAATATGAAATCCAATAATCGGTGTTTTTTATACTTTTATTATCTCTCCAAAAAACATCAATTCCTTTAGCATAACCATTTCCTAAATTCGAATAATTAGTGGTTGGTAAAAAAGAATCTGTATCATATTTTACTAAATCTTGATACTTTTTATAATAACCTTCTACTCTAAAAATCTGTTTGTTTTTTACATATTGATAATTCGCTATAAAATGTGAGGTGTTTTCTGCTTTAAAATCAGCATTAAATTTTAAATAATCATTTTTAGGATTCTGATAAAAGCGTCCGTACGCAAAAGAAAACTGTGCATTTTTTCCTGATTTATAAGCAATAGATGCTCTTGGCGAAATGGTAAACTCATTTAACAGCTCAGAATAATCACCACGAATACCAATTTTTGATGCTAATTTTTTAGAAAAAAAGATATCAGCTTCTGCATAAGTTCCTAAAATATTATTGTCAAATCCGTATTTATACGTTTCGTTAGTTACGTTCTTATAATTTTCTTTAAAATCGGTGACAAAATACTCTGCTCCGAAATTTAATTTAAATCGATTCGAAAAACGTTTTTTCATCGCTACTTTAAAATGTGCTGAGTTTTCTTCATCAGTAATTTCATCATCAACAACATTAATAATAGCCTGATCATTTGTAAAACTTACACCTGTGGCAATTTTCCATCCATCACCAAAACTATTTTTATAAGAGCTATTAAAGTATAAGTTTCTGTTTGTTAATCCGAAACGCACACCTTCTTCATAATTTATATCTTCTTGCGTTAAATCGAAATCAGTATAACTAAACGCTCCGTACACTTTTAATAGCGATTCGTTTTTAAACTTAAAACGATATACTGCCTCACCACTTAACGATTGCACTGGTTTATGCCACGTATTTCTGTCAGGAAAAGCCGATTGATAAGGCGCCAAGTTAATATACGATGCGTTAACACTTAATGAGTTTTTACCAAAAACTTGTGTATTACCAACTCCTAAACCAACTGTCATAAAAGATAAATCTGTTTTTTCTTCAACAACTTCATCCGTTGTATTTAATAACAACACACTCGATAATGCTTGTCCGTATTCTGCAGAATAACCTCCGGTAGAAAAAGTAATTCCTTTAAATAAAAATGGAGAAAATCGACCGCGAGAAGGAATATTATTTGCTGATGGAGAGTACGGTTTAAAAACTCTAATTCCGTCTACAAAAATTTGAGTTTCTTCAGCATCTCCACCCCTAACAAAAAGGCGTCCATCCTCATCCACAGTTGACGTTCCTGGTAAGGTTTGTAAAGCACCAACAAAATCACCTAATGCACTAGCTGTTGTTACAACATCTAACGGTTTTAAAGCAGTTACTTTTGCATTGTCTCCGGCTTCAAAAGTTCCCGCGTTTATAGTTACAGCATCTAAAGTATTTACATCTTCACGTAATTTAATTTTTAACTTTTTAAATTCTTTTACATCTGCTAATTTCGAAAATGTTTCGAAAGAGATAAAAGAAACTATTAATGTTCTTGTTCCTTCTTCTGATGTTGAAAAAGAAAAATCTCCGCTATTATCTGTTGATGTACCATCATATGTTCCGTCTAAATACACATTTGCTCCTTCAATCGGGTTTCCTTTTTTATCGGTTACATTTCCTGATATAGTTGTTTGTGCTATTATAGCACCCTGAATAAATAAACATAAAATTACTAGTAAGTTTTTCATCGTTTTGTTGTTTGATAGGTCAAAAATCCTTCATTTTTAAAAACCACCATAAAAAGACATACTCAACTGTATAAATTTAATGATGAATTGTTTTTACTGAAATTGAATATTTAAAAAACAATTTATTTGTAATAATTTCTAAAAATTTAAGATTAATAAAAGCCTATAAAACTCATAAAACTGTATTTTTACGTAGTAATAAATAATATTAATGTCACACGATTTAAGTAATCATAGAAAATCTTACGAAAAGCAAGAACTTTTAAAAGAAAACTGCCCAGAAAACCCGATTGAATTGTTTAAAAATTGGTTTTTGATGGCTGATGAATCTGAAATGATAGATGAAGCCAATGCAATGAGCATTGCATCAATCGGTTTAGATGGTTTTCCTAAAAACAGAGTTGTTTTACTAAAAAAATATACTTGGGAAGGTTTTATTTTTTATACCAATTATAATTCTGAAAAAGGAAAAGCAATTTTGAATAACAACAATGTATGTCTTTCGTTTTTTTGGGCTGGTTTAGAACAGCAGATAATTATAAAAGGGAAAGCAGAAAAATTAGCAGAAAATTTATCTGATGGTTATTTTGAATCAAGACCTAATGGAAGCAAGCTTGGTGCTTGGGCATCTAACCAAAGTGATGTTGTTGCCTCGCGTAAAGAACTTGATGAGCAACTAAAAAAAACAACAGAAAAATTTAACGGTAAAGAAATTGTAAGACCGCCACATTGGGGAGGTTTTATGGTAAAACCAATATCTATTGAGTTTTGGCAAGGACGGCCTAACAGAATGCACGATCGTATAAGGTATACTTTGCAAAAAGATTTCTCTTGGAAACTTGAACGTTTAGCTCCTTAGTTTTATATTTACACAGCTATTAAAAATTAAATGAAAACACTTTATATTGTTCGCCACGCAAAATCTTCTTGGAAGTACGAAAGCGTAGAAGATATTGATAGACCTTTAAAAGAGCGCGGTATTAAAGACGCACATCTTTTATCTAAACACCTATCTAAAGAAATAAAAAGACCAGACGTATTTGTATCTAGTAGTGCAAATAGAGCTTTACACACAGCTGTTATTTTTTGCGAAAATTTTAAATATCCGCTGGCTAATCTTAAAATAAAACGTCAGTTATATAGTTTTAGTGATGGGTATTTAGTGAAAACAGTAAAGGCTTTAGATGATAATTTTGATAGTGCAATTATATTTAGCCATGACCATGGTATTAATAGTTTTGTAAATAAATTTGGAGATAAACCAATTGCTCACGTATCTACTTGCGGTGTAATAGGTATTCAATTTGATGAAAAACATTGGAAAAACATTAAAAAAGGAAGTACATGTTTAGTAGAATTTCCTAAAAACCATAGATAAATCTATATAATTTGAAAATTAAAAAATACGGTGCGATAGATATAGGTTCGAATGCTGTAAGACTTTTAATAGCAAATGTTATTGAAGAAAAAAATAAAGATCCTAAATTTAAAAAATCCTCTTTAGTTCGTGTTCCTATTCGTTTAGGAACAGATTCTTTTGTTAGCGGTGTTATTTCTGAAGAAAACACCAATAGAATGATTGATGCTATGGAAGCTTTTAAATTAATAATGAAAGTTCATGGTGTTGAAAGATATAAAGCCTGCGCTACCTCAGCAATGAGAGAAGCTAAGAACGGAACAGAAGTTGTAAATACCATCTTTAAGAAAACCAATATAGAAATTGATGTTATTGATGGTAAAAAAGAAGCTGCTATTATATTTGCAACCGACTTAAATCAATTAATAGAATCAGATCTAACGTATCTTTATGTTGATGTTGGTGGTGGTAGTACCGAATTCACCTTATTTTCTAAAGGAAGAATTGTTAAATCGAAATCTTTTAAAATAGGTACCGTACGATTAATCAACAATAAAAAAACAGAAAACAAAGCTATTTTTAAAGAAGTACAAGAATGGATTGAAGGAAATACTAAAATATACAAACGTATTTCTTTAATAGGTTCTGGCGGAAACATTAATAAAATATTTAAAATGTCTGGACGAGATATTGGTAAACCTATATCTTATATTTATTTAAATGCTCAATATCAATTCTTAAAAAAGATGAGCTATAAAGAACGAATCTCTGAATTAAGTTTAAATCCTGATAGAGCAGATGTAATTGTACCTGCAACTAAAATTTATCTTTCTGCAATGAAATGGAGTGGAGCTAGAAAAATATTTGTTCCTAAAATCGGACTTTCTGATGGAATTATAAAAAGCTTATACCTTAATAAATTATAAATAGTTCTTTAATAACAACAAAAAACCGAGCATATGCTCGGTTTTTTGTTGTTTGAAATAGCTTGTTTTTACTTCACTATAGTAATCTTTAATTTAAGTTCTTTTTGCAACCATGTTTTAAGTTCATTTTCGTTCTTTTTTACAATTGAATCTGACAGTTTAGGATTCCACCTTACTGATAATTCAGGAATTGTATCAACCTTTATAAAATCTTTAGAAGATAATTTTTTAGAAAAACTGATTTCTTTAATATCATTAAACCTAATTTTGGCTTCTTTTGCCACTTTACTAAATGGCACACTATTTTTATCTCTATCTAAGGCGTTTTGTTCAATATTATTATTTAAGGTTGAAATTGTACTTTTAAGATCTTCAATTTCGCGCTGTAATCCTTTTATTATATTGTCTTTTAAATCTAAATCTGTAATTGCTCTATCATAAGCATCCACTACCCTATCTACACTTCGTGCTTTGTTTTCGTTTATTATAAGCTCGTAAGTATCTAACTTTGCATAGGTTTTTAATTCATTTCTTAAAAAGGTTTCTGTAGCATCAGTAACATCTCCGTTAAAGAATAAATTTACTTTTTTAGTATCTCTATGAATTTTTTCTCTTTGTAACCACAAATCTTTATTAGACTCTATTTTTTCTTTTAAAAACCTCTTGTAACTAGCATTTACTACACTTTCTTTATAAACGCTGATAAAAGTAAATACTGCAGGCACCATAACTAAAAAAGCTACAAAAGAAGCTAAACGAGCAATACGTTTTCTTTTTACGGAGTTTACGTACCGAATCATTGTAAATCCTAATAATTTTAAAACCAAAAATGTTGCTAATGCTATAAATATGGTGTTAATTATAAATAAATACATGGCACCAAAAAAGTAATCGAAATTACCAATTGCCAAACCATAACCCGCTGTACATAAAGGCGGCATTAATGCTGTTGCAATTGCAACACCAAAAATTACTGAGGCTATTGTTCCTTTTTTTGTACGTGCTATAATTAAAGCCAAACCACCAAAAAAGGCGATTAATACATCTCTAATATCTGGTTTTACTCTACCTAACAACTCAGATGTATCTTCTTTTAATGGAAATAGAAAGAAAAAGAAAAACGCGGTTAGTAAACTTAACCCAATCATGGTTGCTAAGTTTATCAATGATTTTTTTAATGTATCAATATCGTTTATGGCAATAGACATACCTATTCCTAAAATAGGCCCCATTAAAGGAGATATTAACATGGCACCAATTACAACTGCTGTTGAGTTTGCGTTTAAACCTATAGAGGCCACAAAAATAGAGCATATTAAAATCCAAGCTGTTGCTCCTTTAAACGGAATATCAACTTTTATAGCTTCAATAGTTGCTTCTTGATCGGTATCTTCACGAAAATCTAATAACTCAACAATAAACTTTTTAGAACTCTCCCACAAACCCTTCGCTTCTTCTTGAATAGCTTGTTTAGATTGCTCTACACTTTCATTTTGATTTATTTTTTCTTCCATTTATCTTATTTTATAACTTGCGAAAGATACAAAATTACTTACTCGATTTATAAAATAAAAAGGCTCAAAAGAATTAACTTGTAAGCTTTTTAGTATTGATTAAAATGTTCTTAAAATAACTAAAGCGCATTGTTTATAACAATATTTAAAAATCTACAATAACACCTATTCGAGGCAAAGCTCTTCCTGAGGTATTTTCAATTTCCTCTAACACATATCTCGAATTATCACTAGGATCTGAAACCCTACCATTCTCGTCTTCTATTGGTAATAAAAATGGTTGTTGATTTGAGCTACTTGCATAAATATTCTGAATATCAACATATAAATTAATGGCAGCTTTTTTTAAGAACCATGTTTTATCTACTCGAACATCTAATTGCGTGTAACTATCAAAACGTTTAGCGTTTAACTTTGTAAAATCTAAAATACCACTGTTTACAACATCATAATTTTCCTTTAATGATGAAGCTTCTCTATCGTAAGGCGTATAAGGCCTCCCTCCAACTAATCTAAATTTAGAGCCAATTTCCCAGTTTCTTTTTAATTTTTTACCTGCAGTTATAGTTATAAGGTGTTTATTATCCCAAGTAGACGGAATGTAATTACCTAGTGTATTTTTAAATTCACTTCTTACAAAGGTGTAAGATGCTATTCCATACAAACCATTATATGATTTCTTTTGCGCAAGCACTTCAAATCCGTAAGCTCTTCCTTTAGAGTTTGAAACAACCTCTTCATTACCAACTACACCAAAATCTGCCCCTAAATTTGCCAAACTTATTTGATTTCTTACTGAAAAAGGGTAGTTACTGTAGGCTTTATAAAAACCTTCTAAAGTAATTTTAGAACTTGTGTTTGGCCTATATGCTAATCCGCTTACAAAATGATCTGATTGTATGTATTTTAAACCTTTTTTATTGGCAAACTCACCAGCATTATTTTTAAAACCTAAAACAGTATAAGATGGTAATTGATAATAACGACCTACTGATGAATTTAAAGACAACTTATCATTAAAGCTATAACTTAAAGAAAGTCTTGGTGAAAATTGATTTAAAATATTTTTCATTTCACTATTGTAATCAACACCTTCTAATCTAAACCCAAAAGAAACACCTAGTTTGTTGTTTAAATATTCTTTAGAAACCTGCCCAAACAAGCCATACTTTATAAAATCGATTTCTGAATTAAATATATCTTCAAAAATACCATCTGAATTAGCTACTTTTCTATAGGTATTGTTAATGTATGTTGCTTTTTCTAAGTTGGTACCTATATTAACTTTATAATTATTTTTAGTACTAAAATTGTTCTCATACCTAAATTTGGTTTCTATTTCTTTAGAATCATAATCTAATAATAAGTTCTGTGGCGCTTCTTCATTCATAAAATATTTCACTGCTTTATTTTTAAGCTCATTTCTACTTAAAACAAACAAATGAGTAACATCTTTTGCAAAATATTTATAGCTCGCTCCTACTGTATAATTCCATTGGCTATTAACCGGAACTGTATTTAAGAAGACCTTATTACTTTTTATAGTTTCTTCATCAGTTTCGCCATCGTTAACTGATGTATTTAATTCAAAGTCATCAATAGCACCTAGTGCAACTATGGATAGCTCACTATTTTTAGATAATTGCGAGTTAACATTCAGCTGAAAATCATTATAAGTTGGCAAAAAGGGTAACTTAATTAATTTAAATAATAACTGAAGATAAGATTGACGCACAGAAAGCATAAAGGTAGTTTTATCTCCTATAGGACCATCTAAGGTTATACCTGCATCCGAAGTTCCTAAAGTTGCTCTTGTATTTAGAGTTGTAGGGTTTCCTTTCTTTTGTGTAAATTCTATTACCGAACTTAATGTATTACCTCTATTTGCGGGGAAAGCACTTGAATAAAAATCAACCTTACGAATTAAATCAGCATTTATAATTCCTACCGGACCACCCGTAGCACCTTGTGTTTGAAAATGATTTATTACCGGAACTTCAATTCCATCTAAATAAAACTTGTTTTCTGATGTTGCTCCTCCTCTAATTATAATATCATTTCTAAAACCTGGGTTCGAAGCTACCCCTGGGAAAGATTGAATCACTTTTAAAACATCTCTATTTCCTCCCGGATTTTTTTCTATCTCTGCAACACCTAAGGATTGTAATGATAAAGGGCTTTCTAATGATTTTTTAAACAAGCTAGCCTTTACTTCTACCTCTTTTAAATTGGTACTATTTTCTTTTAACTTAATAACAACAAACGGAGCATTATCATTCGTTACCAAATACTCGTCTGATATTAATGTTTCATAGCCTATAAAAGAAACTTGTAATTTATTATATCCTAAAGGAACATTAGCAATTTCAAAATTACCTTCCTGATCGGTTGCCATTCCAATAGATGTTCCATAAATTAATATGCTTACAAAGGGAATTACTTCTCTTGTTTTTTCATCGATTACTTTACCTGTAATTACTCCTTGGCCTTGACCTGCGGATACAAATGCCTGTAATAATAAAATAAATAGTACTAGCTTTTTCATAATTAGAATCGTTAATATTCAACAAAAATACAATATTGTTTAATCAAAAATTAAAAAAGATAAACAAAATATACTTTTAAGATAAAAAAACCTCAATCTAAATAGATTGAGGTTTTGTGGGGAGAGCAGGATTCGAACCTGCGAAGTCGTAAGACAACGGAGTTACA
>CAXHZZ010000027.1:0-28062 GCA_964021635.1 uncultured Tenacibaculum sp. | reverse complement strand
TGCAAATATAATAAAATTATCGAAAAACAATAATTTATTATTAATTATTGATAATTAAACTTTTCTTATTTTTGCTGTATGATTAAGAAATTAAAGATTGACGGAATTGATAAAATCATCATCAAACGATTGGTTGCAGATGCTCGTACGCCTATTTTAAGTATTGCTCGTGAGGTAGGAATTTCAGGAGCTGCTATTCATCAACGCTTACGAAAACTAGAAGCTTCAGATTTAATCGACGGTTATAAAATGGTGCTAAACCCTAAAGCTTTAGGTTATAACACAACAGCTTTTGTAGGTGTTTTTTTAGATTCATCTAGCATGTATTCATCAGCAATAAAACGTTTAAAAGAAATTCCTGAAATTGTTGAAAGTCACTATACAACTGGTAACTATGCTGTTTTTATTAAAATATTATGTAAAAACAACGAAGATTTAATGCATTTATTAAATAAAGATATTCAGAACATAAAAGGGGTTTCAAGAACAGAAACTTTTATATCTTTAGACCAACAAATAGATCGACAAATAAAAATTTAAAAACCCCGAATGAACGAATTTATTTTCTACTTTAAAATGGGCTTATTCCATGTATTAGATATCAAAGCCTATGACCATATTTTATTTTTAATAGTACTTGCCGTTGTATATTTATTTAAACAATGGACAAAAGTATTATGGCTTATCACATTATTTACCATTGGGCATTCTATAACCTTAGCTTTATCGGCTTACGGAATTTTAAATGTGAACAGTAATTTGGTAGAGTTTTTAATTCCGTTAACCATTTTTATAACCGGCTTAATGAATGTATTAACCGCTAAAAAAGCATCTGTAGGAAAAGAAAATCAGAATTTATTTTTCGCGCTTTTCTTCGGATTAATTCACGGACTTGGTTTCTCGAATTACTTTAAAATAATGATCGGTAAAACTTCAGATAAACTTGTACCTTTATTAGAGTTTGCAATCGGAGTAGAAGCTGCGCAAATTATTATCGTTTTATTAATTTTATTAGTAGGGACTTTAGCGCAATCATTATTTGGTGTAAATCGTCGCGACTGGATTTTAATTATCTCATCAATCGTTATTGGTTTTGCTTTTCAAATGATGGTAAATCGCGTTTTTTGGTAAAAATTTAACCATACACCTTTTTTAATCTGCCTATATTAGCATTTCACACAACATTAATTTTGAGTAAAAAACAATTAAAATACGACAAAGCCTATTTAAAAATGGCGCAAGAATGGGGTAAATTATCACATTGTAAACGTAAACAAGTAGGTGCCATAATTGTTAAAGATCGTATGATAATTTCTGACGGATACAACGGTACACCATCAGGATTTGAAAATTATTGTGAAGACGAAGAAGGCTATACAAAATGGTATGTTTTACATGCCGAAGCAAATGCCATTTTAAAAGTTGCTGCCTCTACACAGTCATGCAAAGGAGCTACTTTATACATTACACTTTCTCCTTGCCAACAATGTAGCAAATTAATACACCAAGCAGGTATAAAACGTGTTGTATATGCTGAAGCCTACAAAGATTCTTCTGGAGTCGATTTTTTAGAAAAAGCAGGAGTTGAATTAACCAATTTACCTTATGAACAAAAATAACCTCCCTATATATTTTTCAATCGCCGTAGTTTTTGGTATTCTTATCGGAACTTTTTTTAGTAACGGAAGCTCAACTAATCTTATTGGCAAAAGCTCATCTAGCGAAAAAAAGATAAAACGACTCATTGATTATATTCAAAGTGATTACGTTGATAACGTAAATACTGACGAGTTATTAGATGGAGCTATCAAAGAAATGCTTGATAAATTAGATCCGCATTCGGTATACATCCCAAAAGAAAATCTACAACTAATTACCGAAAACATGCAAGGTAACTTTGTAGGAATCGGAGTTCAGTTTCGTATGATTGGTGATACTATTACCGTTATCTCGCCAATTAAAGGAGGCCCAAGTATTAAAGAAGGTATTAAGGCTGGCGACAGAATTTTAATGGCAAATAAAGATACTTTGTATGGTAAAAACCTACAAACGCCACGAATAATGAAAGCCTTAAAAGGAAAACCAAATACAAAGGTAGACGTTCAAATTTACAGAAAAACAACTGATAGTATTTTTAATGTAACCATAAACAGAGGCAAAGTAAATATTAAAAGTGTTGATATTGCCTACATGCTAAACGACAGTGTTGGCTACATAAAGTTAAACCGTTTTGCACGTAATTCTTACCGAGAATTTAAAACATCTTTAGATGCTCTTAAAGAAACCGGAATGACCGATTTAGTACTCGATCTTCGAGGAAATGGTGGTGGATTTATTGATATTGCTAATAGTATTGTTGATGAGTTTTTAGAGGATGATAAATTAATTGTTTTCACAAAAAATAACAAAGGAGACATTAATGAATCTTTTGCAACCAATAAAGGTGATTTTGAAAAAGGTGGTTTATATGTTTTAATTGATGAAAACTCTGCTTCAGCTTCAGAAATTGTTGCAGGTGCTTTACAAGACAACGATAAAGGAATTATCATCGGGCGTCGTTCTTTTGGTAAAGGATTGGTGCAACAAGAAATGGATTTAGGTGATGGCTCAGCTGTTCGTTTAACAACAGCTCGTTATTACACGCCAACCGGTAGATCTATTCAGAAACCATACACAAAAGAAGCGCCTTCTGCTATTTATGCAAACGATTTAGAAAATAGGTATTCTAACGGAGAATTATTTAACAGAGACAGTATAAAAACTATTGACAGTTTAAAATTTACAACCCCGGAAGGTAAAATAGTATTTGGTGGTGGTGGAATAATTCCTGATCATTTTGTAGCCGTAGATACAGCTACTTATGTTCCTACCATATTTTTTAGACCCTTAAATAATTTCGCATTTACTTACGTAGATACAAATCGTAAACAATTAGAAAACACAACGGTTAGCGGTTTTATTGATAGTTTTGATTCTGATAACAAAGTATCTAACGAGTTTTTAGCAAAACTTAAAAGTTATAGGCTTTCTCAAAAAACAAAAAATCAACTTAAAAGAAACTTAAAAACATTAATTGCTCGCGAACTTTTTAATGATGAAGGTTTATATAAAGTAAACGAAGCAGATGATAAAATGCTTCAAAAAGTATTTGAGCTAGAAAAAGAAAATTAAACTTCTTTTTCTACCCTTTTATTTTGATAAACAGCTGTAATTGTTAAATTCTCAGGACATGATTTTATTTGCAGAAATTCATCTCCTGTTTTCACAAAACCGGTTTGTAGTATTTTAAAATAAAGGCCTGGTAGGTTTTGTTTCCAAAATTGTTTTACCATTTTCATATCATTAAAACGAACACCTAATTTTAAACAAGGTAAGCGTGGTTTTGTTGCCTCTAAAACAGTTTCGCCAACCTTAAAAGTATCTCCAACATAAATTTTAGACTCATCTAAATTATCAATCGTTAAGTTTTCGCCAAACATTCCAAATTGCCAATCTAAATTTGGGTGTATTGTTTTCCAATATTCATAATGCTTTAAAGAATATGCGTATACTGCCTGATCGATTCCACCATGGTTTTCTCTATCGCATACAGTATCGCCAACAACATCTTCTATATCTAAAAAAATAGGTGCAGTTACTGGGTGTTTAAAAATCCCTGTAGTAATGATTTCACCTTTCCAATTAACTTCCTTTTTATCGCCAATATTTGTAGATACAATTTTCATTTCTACACTTTTAGTTTTTAGTTAACCAAAAAATCTTTTAACACATCCGCAATCTTTCGATTATCAGATAATTGCGGAATTTTATTTTGCCCGCCAAATTTACCTATCGATTTCATATACTCATGAAATCCGCCTTTTTTAACCTTTCTAATAATTAATGGTTGTAATATTTTACCTGAAATTAGATCGAAATAATATACATTTTGACTTTGCATAGAAGCATCTATTTTAGCCGCTAATTCTTTTAGGTTATCAGGTTCGTTTTCAAACTCAATGAACCATTCATGATATGGCAATCCGCTTTCCGGATTTACTTGGGGAGCTACTGTAAACTCACTTATATTTACATTCGTTCCTACAATTGCATGGTTTAATGCTTTTTCTACTTCTTTACCAATTACATGTTCGCCAAAGGCAGAAATAAAATGTTTTATACGACCGGTTACTTTAATTCTATATGGTTTTAAAGAAGTAAACTCAACTGTATCGCCAATATTATAACCCCAAAGACCTGCCGAAGTATTTAAAATAATTGCGTAATTAACACCTAATTTTACATCTTTTAAAGAAATACGTGTTGGGTTTTCATCAAAAAACTCAGTTGCAGGGATAAATTCGTAAAAAATACCTGAGTTTAATTGCAATAGCATTCCTTTTTCGATTTGTGAATCTTGATAAGCTATAAACCCTTCGGATGCTGGATATAGCTCTATATAATCGATTTTTTTTCCGATTAAAGTTTCAAATTTATTTTTATAGGGCTCGAAATTTACACCTCCATACACGAAGAAATTAAAATTCGGAAACAATTCTGAAATCGACTTTCCTGTTTTATCAATTAATTTCTCAAAATACATCTGTACCCAAGACGGAATTCCGCTAATTACAGACATGTCTTCATTTATGGTTTCTTCAACAACTTTATCAACCTTAGTATCCCAATCTTCAATGCAATTGGTTTCCCAACTTGGCAGGCGGTTTTTTAATAAGTAATTAGGTACATAATGCGCTGCAATTCCGCTTAAGCGACCTAATTTTATACCGTTCATATTTTCTAAAACCGGACTTCCTTGTAAAAAAATCATTTTACCATTTACAAAACTAGCATCGTTTTTTTCGGCTGCATAAAATAACAATGCGTTTCGTGCTGCCGAAATATGAGTTGGCATAGATTCTTTTGTAATAGGGATGTATTTAGCACCAGAAGTTGTTCCTGAGGTTTTAGCAAAATATAACGGTTTCCCTTTCCACAATACATTTTCTTCGCCAGCAACCATTCTATCTACATACGTACGCAAACCTTCATAATCGTTAATCGGAATACGTTTTTTAAAATCCTCGTAATTATTAATTGAAATAAAATCATGATCCTGACCAAAGGCAGTTTTACAACCCTCTGACACCAAATATTGAAAAACTTTTTCTTGAGTTTTATATGGATTATTTGCCCATTTATATACCTGTTTACGTATAATTTTAGCAAAAGGAATTGCTAGGATAGATTTAATACTCATTTTTATTTTTTACTATTTTAGGTTCAATAAATTCAATTACTTATTTTAAAAATAATTGCCTAACCTCATCTATTTTTACTATTGAAAATCTACGTAATCTGTTGGATTAACCGGAAATCCATTATTCCATAACTCAAAATGCAAATGCGGACCAGTAGTTAACTCTCCAGTAGAACCAACACTTGCTATTGCCTCTCCAGACTCTACAACATCTCCTTGCTGCTTTAACAAAGTTCCATTATGTTTATATACTGATAAAAAATTATTTGGGTGTTGTATCGTTATCACATAACCCGTTTCTGCTGTCCATTCAGCTAAAATAACAGTTCCATCAGCAATTGTTCTTACAGGGCTTCCTGTTTGCGCTACAATATCTATCGCATAATGTTTATCATCAATACTAAAGACCTGTGACACGTTACCGCTTAAAGGAGAAAAAAACACAACTTTTGCTCTTCCTGCACCGCCTTCTTGCAAAGGAAATCTATCTTTACTATCAACTTTTGCTCTAAATAAAGAATCTTGTTTCGTTGCTTCTAACTTAGTTTCATCAATTACAATGTTTTGAACTTCAGTTTTTAAAGAATCTATTTTTTCAGGAGCTATTTCACCTGTTAAAACAGGCTTTAATGCCTGTGTATAATGCTCTATAACTGCCAATCTTGTTTTTAAAGAATCTGCTTCATAAATTAACCTAGTTGCTTTCTTTTTTAATGCTGTTGATGAGTAACCGGGTATATATTCTCGTAACCCCGTAAAAGCTATTAATAATGATGTTAATACAATAAGTAATACAGAAAACAAACCGCCAAAAACAAATACATTTAATCGTGATAATTTTAGCGAAAACTTTTCTTGAAAAGTATTTTCATTTAAAATTACCAAACGGTATTTATCAATAAGTTTTTGTTTAAGCTTTCGCTTTTTTTGAATTTTAGCCACCTTACTACTAATTTGAGATTCAAATATACAACGAAAAAATTTCGGAACTATTTTTTATAGAAATTCATCTCATCAATATAGGCCCAAACATTTGCAGATAACAACGGTTGTATGTTTTTTTTATCTTTTACTCCGTTACGAATCATAGTAGATGATATTTGTATGATCGGAGCTGCCACTCTATTAATTTTAGTGTGTTCTTTAAATTGATTTTCTACAAGTCCTCCCGAAATTCTCGGATACACATACACCTTATAATCATCTAAAATAGCTTCATAGTTTTTCCATTTATGAAAACTTTTTAAATTGTCTTCACCCATTATTAAATTGAAATTATAATTTGGGTGTTTTTCTGAAATATGTGCTAAAGTATTTACAGTATAATTAGGTTGTGGTAATTTAAACTCAATATCAGATGGTTTAATCTTCGGATACTCTTTCGTTGCCAAATACACCATTTCTAATCGATGGTGATTATCTAATAGGCTACTTTTCTTTTTAAACGGATTATGAGGTGTAACCACCATCCATATTTCATCTAAATCTGAATTTTCAACCATATGATTGGCTATAATCAAATGCCCTATATGAACAGGGTTAAATGTTCCGAAATACAACCCGATATTTTTCATACCTTTTTAAAAACTTTTATTGAAAAAGAAATTTAACTTAATCCTAAAAAATTAGTCACTAAATCTTCTGCTTCTTTTAAAGCAACATCTAATTCGTAATTTTTTATAATTTTATCAAACTGTGGTGCTGTTGCCAATTCTACAGATGCTTTAGCAATGCGCATATTAATTTTATCTTCGCTTTCGGTACTTCTTTTCTTTAAACGAATTTTAAGCTCATCAACACTTGGTGGTTTTACAAAAACAGCTAATGTTTCATCAGGAAACTTATTTTTTATACGCAAACCGCCAACTACATCAATATCAAAAATAACGTGTTTATTAAGTGCCCAAATACGCTCTACTTCTGTTTTTAAAGTTCCGTAAAAGTTATCTCTATATACCTCTTCCCACTCTAAAAACTCATCTGCTTTAATTTTGTCTTTAAAATCTCTTGTAGATATAAAATAGTAATCTTCACCATCAACTTCAAAGCCTCTTGCTTCTCTTGATGTAGCTGATATAGAAAACTCTAAATTAAATTTTTCTTGTTTTAGTAAATGACGAACAATTGTTGTTTTTCCTGATCCTGATGGTGCTGAAAACACAAATAACTTTCCTTTAAAATCTTTAGCCATTTTATAAAACGTTTAAAATTTGCTCTTTAATTTTCTCTAACTCATCTTTCATTTGAATCACAATTTTTTGCAATGCTGCAAAATTAGCTTTAGACCCGGTGGTATTTACTTCTCTACCTATTTCCTGAACGATGAATCCTAATTTTTTTCCGTTAGAATCTGGTGTATCTAATTGCTCTAAGAAATATATTAAATGGTTTCCTAAACGAACTTTTTCTTCGTTTATATCTAACTTTTCTAAGTAATAAATAAGCTCTTGTTCGAAACGATTTTCATCAATTTCAACCTTTAATTCTGATAAAGCTTTTTGTAAACGTTCTTTTACATTTTCTATTCTTTCTCCGTCTAACTTCTTAACTTCCTCTAAAGCTGTTTGAATATTTGCAATCCTTAATTTAAAATCGTCTTCTAAAGATTTAGCTTCATCTGTTCTGTAGGCTATAATTTCTTTTAAGGCTTCATCAATATGAATCTCAATTTGAGTCCATTCATCTTCATCTAATTCTTCACGCTCAGTTTTTAAAGCATCTGGCATTTTTATTGCCATTTTTAACAATTCAATATCATTAGTAGCATCGATTGTCATTGCATTTCTTAACTGGCTTACATAATTTTCTACAACTGCTTTATTTACTTTCGTAGATGTTATTTCTGCTGTTGTTTCGACATAGATAGAAAAATCTATTTTACCTCTCACCAAATTACTAGCTAATTTCTTACGAACAGCTAATTCTTTTTCTTTGTAATAAGATGGCATTCTTGTATTTAAATCTAAATTCTTACTATTAAGAGATTTGATTTCAATGGTTACTTTTTTAGAAGGTAAATGTAATACGGATTTTCCATAACCCGTCATAGACTGTATCATATTGTCAATTTAAAAGAAAGGGCAAAGATACATTTATTTATTTTTAGCAGCTACTTGTTTAGTTACCAAAAAGACACCTAAAAAGATCAAAAGAGTAGCTGCTATTTTTACAACACTTAAACTATCGCTACCCACAATTAAAGCATAAATTGATGCAATAACTGGTTGTAAATAAATAAAAACACTTACTGTTGTTGGCTTTAATTTCGACAACGCAAATAAATTAAAAAGATAGGTTATACAAGTTGTAAACAAAACAACAAACCCTACTTTTAAATAAATTGATGTTGGCATTAAGTGCCACTGGACTTCAGTTAATTCTGAAACCCCAAAAGGAATTACAAATAGCAAACCAAATAAATACAACCACTTTACAAATACTATTGGGTTGTATTTTTCTATTAGTTTTTTTGCTTTTACTAAGTACATTCCGTAAGAAGCTGCATTAACAAATACCAAAAAATTACCCAACATCATATTTTTAGCATCAACATTAGGTGAGCTACCATATATTATTAAAACAACAGCTCCTATTAAACCAATAACTACTCCGGCTATTTTTCTTAAAATCAGTTTTTCTTTTAATAATATACTTGCAAATATTAAAACCAAAATAGGCGATGTAACCATCATGACAGAAGCACTAATTGGCGTTGTATAACTAAGTCCTTTAAAAAAGGTTAGCATGTTAAATCCTACCCCAAAAAATGCTGCAATCATAATATTCTTATAATCTGATTTCTCTATTGGCTTTGCTTTTACAAAAACACCTAACAACCAAAAAACCATAGCCGCACATCCTACACGTAATAAAATAAAACCTGATGGTTTAATATATAGTGGCATTACTTCTTTTGCTACTGTAAATGTTACACCATAAATAAGTGTAGCTACTGACGTTGCTATTAATGCTAGCGTTCTTTGATTCATTTTTTACATCATATTATTCAGAAACAAAGATGAAAAATATTCTGATTCTTTTGAGTTATTTTTTTATTAAGTAAAATATTGGTTTTTCATAAAAAAAGCACTGCGTTTGCAGTGCTTTGTATACTATTAATTTACTAATAATTAGTCTACCAATGGTGGTATTCTTAATACTTGGCCAGGGTAAATTTTATCTGGGTGTGATAACATCGGCGTGTTTGCTTCGAAAATCACAGGGTATTTCATGGCGTCACCATAAAATTCCTTCGCAATTTTACCTAAAGTATCACCGCTTACCACTGTATGAAATTTAGCCATTGCTGCAACATCAATCTCCTCAACTTCAGCGACAGTCATATTATCTTCTACAGATGCAATACCGTTTGTATTACCCACAACTAAAACTACTTTTTCTTTTGTAGCTAAATCTGCAGCTTCACCAGAAACAACTGCTGTATCATCTTCAATATTTATTGATAAATTTTTTACAGAAAACTCTAATTTATTTACTGCATCTATAAGTTTAGTTGATTTTTCAGAAGCTTCCTCTTCTGTTGTTTTTCCGATACCAAATACTTTAGCACCAGCATTTTTAATAAATGAAAAAATTCCCATTATTTTTTTGATTTTTCGTTAATTAATTATTTTACTTTCTGTTTACTAATATACAATATTATATGATTTTAAACTTTATTGTAATCATTAATTTTTATTCAAAAAAAAACCATACTTCAATGAAATATGGTTTTTATATACTATTAATTGTGAAAATTTATTCCTCAAATGAATTCCAACCTTGTGCTTTTAATGCTATTTCTTGATTGGCTCTAGTTACCAAATTTACACCTTGATTCTCTTCAACCATATGACCGATGATTGAAAAGTTAGGATTTGCCTTAATTTTATCAAAATCAGCAAGTGGCACTGTAAATAACAGCTCATAATCTTCTCCTCCACTTAAAGCAATCATGGTACTATCCATATTAAATTCTTCTGAAGTCGAAATAACTTGTGGATCTAGCGGTAATTTTTCTTCATAAATTTTACACCCTAATTTACTTTGCGAACAAATATGCATTACTTCTGATGATAATCCGTCAGAAATATCAATCATTGCTGTTGGTTTTACATCTAATTCTTTTAACAATTCAGAAATATCTTTACGCGCTTCGGGTTTTAACTGACGTTCTATTAAATAGGTATAACCATCTAAATCTGGTTGATTTTGTGGATCTACCTGAAATACTTGTTTTTCTCTTTCTAAAACCTGTAATCCTAAATACGCAGCTCCTAAATCTCCCGAAACAACTATTAAGTCAGTAGCTTTTGCACCATTTCTGTAAACAACATCTTCTTTTTTTGCACTCCCTATTGCTGTAACAGAAATTAACATTCCTTTAGTTGATGATGTTGTATCACCACCAATTAAGTCTACTTTATAGGTATCACAAGCTAATTGTACGCCTGCATATAATTCTTCTAAAGCCTCTAATGGAAAACGATTAGAAACAGCTATTGATACGGTAATTTGCTCTGCAATACCATTCATAGCATATACATCTGATAAATTTACCATTACAGCTTTGTAACCTAAATGTTTTAGAGGCATATAGCTTAAATCGAAATGCACACCTTCTATTAACAAATCAGTCGTTATTAATAGTTCTTTATCTGACGAACTTATAACTGCTGCATCATCACCAATTCCTTTTTGAGTTGATGAATGGTATATTTTAAAATGTTCCGTTAAATGGTCTATTAATCCAAACTCTCCTAGTTCAGCTAATGATGTTCTTTCTTGGTTTTTATCTTCTAACATTTTGCAAAGGTACTAAACAAAGTATTTAAACAAAACCAAACAATTTTTAAATTAAAATAGGGTTTAACTATTTATTACTGTTTTATACATAGTTATTCTTTAACTTTATCTTTTTAAAAAAAATATTATGATTAACAAGATTAAACCTATTCTTTTATTCTCTTTTTTATTACTATTATTTTCTTGTACTTCAAGTGAGAGTATTAACAAAGAACCTATCACAGAAAACAAAATACCATGTGTATCTGGTATGGCAGGAATATATCCTTGTAATAATTACGATTTACTTTTAAACATCCCACTAAGCACTTTTGGAGCTACAGAAGGCAATGATTCTTGGGGATGGACAGACGCTACTACCGGTAAAGAATATGCAATTATATGTCTAAACAATGGTACAGCATTTGTTGATATTTCAGACACAAACAGCCCTGTATATTTAGGCAAATTACCTACAGCTACTGTAAACAGTTCATGGAGAGATGTAAAAGTTTATAATAACCATGCTTTTATTGTAAGTGAAGCTACAAACCACGGAATGCAAGTTTTTGACCTAACAAAACTAAGAAACATTACAAATCCTCCTACTAATTTCACTGCAGATACACACTTTACTGAATTTGGTAGTGCACATAACATCGTTATCAATGAAGATTCTGGCTACGCCTATCCTGTAGGAACAAGTAAAACAGGCACATATAAAGGTGGACCTTTATTTATCAACATACAAGACCCTAAAAACCCTGTAAGCGAAGGCGGTTGGGGAACCGATAATTACAGTCACGATGCACAAGTAATAAACTACAATGGGCCAGACGCTAAATATATTGGAAAGGAAATTTTAATAGGAAGTAACGAAAATGAAGTTGTAATTGTTGACATTAGTAACAAAGCAAATCCTGTAAATATTTCTAGAATATCATACGCAAACGTAGGCTACACACATCAAGGTTGGTTTACCGAAGATTCTAAATATTTTATTTTAGGAGATGAGTTAGATGAACAACGCTTTGGAAACAAAACAAGAAATATTATTTTCGACTTTACCGATTTAGAAAACCCTAAAGAACATTTTACTTATACAGGCCCAACTGCTGCAATAGATCATAACGGGTATGTAAAAGACAATACTTTTTACCTAGCCAATTATACCGCAGGTGTGCGTTTTATCGATATTTCTAGCATAGGAAGTAAAACAATCACAGAGACTGGTTTTTTCGATACTTACCCAAGTAATAACGGCGCTAATTTTAATGGTGCTTGGAATATATATCCTTATTTTAATAGCGGTAAAATAGTAGTTAGTGATATTAACAAAGGATTATTCATTATAAAAAAACAGTAAATGCTTAAAAAGCTCCTCTTTTTATCAATCATAATAATGTGTGGCTGTAGTAACGAAAATAACATACAGTTAACTGCAAAAACACTACAAGTTAATTTTGTTAAAACTTATGGTGGCACAAAAAATGAAAGCGGGCGAAGTGTTATTGAAACTTCTGATGGAGGCTATATTGTTTTAGGCTTCACACAAAGTATTGATGGAGATATCATCACCACAAAAACAACTACTCAATATGATTATTGGCTGTTAAAATTCAATAAAAATGACGAATTGCAATGGCAAAAAACATACGGAGGTTCAAACGACGAAAAAGCATACAAAATTATTCAAACCAAGGATAATGGCTTTGCCGTTATTGGTTACAGCAAAAGTGATGATGGAGATTTAAATTCTAACCAAGGTTTTGAAGACATTTGGATTTTAAAGCTAGACACATCAGGAAATATTCTTTGGAAAACTAGCACAGGATTTCCAGGTACAGATCAAGGTTTTAGCTTAATTCAAACCTCAGACAATGGTTTTTTTATTGCAAGTATATTAGACGTAACAGCATCCGGAGGTTTAGGAAACGCAAAAACAGCCGCAAAACATGCTGGTGGCGATTATTGGGGAATAAAATTAGATACCAACGGCACAATTGAATGGCGTAAATATTTTGGCGGCACAAATACCGATACTTGTTACGACATAACAGAAACTTCTGACGGTTATTTAATGGTTGGTTCTTCTGACAGCAATGATGTTGATATTACAAATAACAAGGGCGGTTACGATTTTTGGGTCGTAAAAATTGATAAAGTAGGAGCCTTACTTTGGGAGAAATCATTTGGCGGTGATGAAATTGATGAAGCCAGAGCAATTACAACAACCGATGATGGTAATTTTATAATTATTGGAGACACTCGTAGCGCTACCAAAGATGTGACACAAAATAATGGAGGAGCAGATTTATGGGCTATAAAAATAACTTCGGAGGGGGAATTAATTTGGCAAAAAAATTACGGTGGTGCTAGCTTTGATGTTGGCCGTTCTATTCGTAAAACCATCGATGGTGGCTTTCTAATCGCGGGTAGTTCAAGAAGTGCTGATAACGGATTTACCAACAAAGGGCAAAACGATGCTTTAATTCTTAAAATTGATGCAAACGGGAATCAGCAATGGCAAAAAACTATTGGTGGCACCGAAATAGATTTTTGTTACGATGCAATAGAATTAACAAACGGAAATATTATCGCCGTGGGCGAAAGCAGCAGCAACAATCAAGATATAGTAACAAACAAAGGTTTTTCAGACCTATTGATTATCAAACTAAAATAAAAATGAAACAATATATAGTACTTTTCTTAAGCATATTACTTTTCTCTTGTAGTTCAGACGATGACGAACTCATAAAAGAAGTTAGCGTTAAAATAAACTTTACTCAAAATTGGGATGGTACTTCTTTTGAAAAATCAGATTTAAGCATCACAGAACTCACCAATAAATTAGGAACTAAACTTACTATTGATAGGTTGCGCTATCTAGTATCAAGAATCACATTAACCGATGCAGCCGATAAAACTACTGTTTTTGAAGGTTGTAAGTTAATCGATTTAAGCGATGAAGAAAGTTTAATATTTAGTCCGTCATTAAAAATAACTGAAGGTAATTATAGTTTAGCCATCACTTTTGGTTTTAATAACGATGATAATATAGACGGAGCGTATGCCGATTTAAATACAGCTTCTTGGAATGTTCCGATGATGTTAGGTGGTGGTTATCATTTTATGCAATTAGATGGAAAGTACAAAGATGATGTACCCAATGAAAACCCTTATAACTTTCATGTAATTAGGGCCTACGACACAACAGCATCATCACCAGAAGATACTTCTTTCGTTGTAAATTTAGGAAGCGTAAACATTAAAAGTGATGCCAACATAGAGGTTAAAATGAATATTGCAGAATGGTTTAAAAACCCTAATGACTGGGATTTAAACGAAAAAAACATCAACTTAATGATGGATTTTGATGCTCAAAAGCAAATGTCTGCAAACGGTAAAAGCGGTGTTTTTAGTTTAGGGAAAATCTCACAATAAGGCAACACAATGATAAAAAGTATATCCATTTTATTACTATTTCTTTTAATGAGTTGCTCATCAAAGGAAGAAAATGATATATATATTCCTGTACCCGTAAATTTAGAAATTCCCGAATTATTTCAACAAAAATTAATTGCACCAGTAATCCCCACAAACAATCCATTAACAGAAGAAGGAATTGCTTTAGGTAAAAAATTGTTTTTCGATAAAATCTTATCTAAAAACAACACACAATCATGTGCAACTTGCCATAATCCTGCAAAAGCTTTTACTGACAATGCTCAGTTTAGTGAAGGGGTAGCTGGATTACTTGGCAAGAGAAATTCAATGCCTTTATTTAATTTAGCTTGGAATTTCGATGAGCGTTTTACTTGGGACGGTAAAGAACTTAGTTTAGAACGACAAGCGCTAGAACCTGTTCGAAATCCGATAGAAATGCATAGCAAATGGTCAAATGTTGCTGAACGCATTAAAAACGATTCAGAATACCCAACATTATTTAAGCAAGCTTTCGGAAACACAAATATAGACTCTGTTTTAATTACCAAAGCCCTAGCTCAATTCGAAAGAACACTCATTTCAGGAAATTCTAAATTCGATCAATTCCTACTTGATAAAACAACATTAACTCCACAAGAACAAAACGGATTTGATGTTTTTATGGATGAAGCTCGTGGCGATTGTTTTCATTGCCACGGAAGTAATAATAATCCACTTTGGACCGATAATAAATTTCATAACAACGGTTTAGACGCTACTTTTTCTGATTTGGGATTGGGCGCTGTAACTGGTGACCCAAATGATAACGGTAAATTTAAATCACCATCACTTCGAAACTTAAAATTTACAGCCCCTTATATGCACGACGGTCGTTTTGCTACTTTAGATGACGTTATTAATCATTATTCAACAGGGTTAAAATCTTCATCAACAATTGATCCTTTAATGAAAAAAGTAAATGAAGGCGGTGTTAATCTTTCAGACAACGATAAATCTGACTTAAAAGCATTTTTACTTTCACTATCTGATAATGATTTTATTAATAATTAAGAATTTTAAGAGTAATCAGAAAATCAAATAAATCTATCGAAAAACACAATGCCAACTTATGTACTAAACTGATACTAAAATTGTATATTTGCAAACTATTTAGAGTTAATCCACTTAAGTAATGATAAAAGTTTCAGACACAGCAAAAAACAAAGTTATCGAGTTAATGACTGATGACGGTTTTGATGCTACAGTAGATTTTGTACGTGTTGGTGTAAAAAGCGGAGGTTGTTCGGGTTTATCTTACGACCTAACTTTTGACAAAAACACACAAGAAAACGATAAAATTTTCGAAGAGAACAACGTTAAAATCGTTGTTGATAAAAAAAGTTTTTTATACTTAGTAGGAACAACATTAGAATATTCTGGAGGTTTAAACGGTAAAGGATTTGTATTTAACAATCCGAATGCAAACCGTACCTGTGGATGTGGCGAAAGTTTTTCACTATAATATTACAACTCAATTATGAGCAAGTATACAGAAGATGATTTAAGAGAAGAGTTAAAAACCAAAGAATATGAATATGGTTTTTATACTGAAATAGAAAGCGAAACCTTTCCTAAAGGTTTGAATGAAGATGTAGTTCGTGCAATTTCTAAAAAGAAAAACGAACCAGAATGGATGACCGAATGGCGTTTAGAAGCGTTTAGAGTTTGGCAAACAATGGAAGAACCAGAATGGGCAAATGTTCATTACGAGAAACCTAACTTTCAAGAAATTGCTTACTATTCTGCACCAAAAGAAAAGCCAAAATTAAATAGTTTAGATGAAGTTGATCCAGAATTACTAGATACTTTTAAACGTTTAGGTATTTCTTTAGATGAGCAAAAAAAACTAGCTAATGTTGCTGTTGATATTGTAATGGATTCAGTTTCTGTTGCTACAACTTTTAAAGAAACATTAGGAGAGAAAGGTATTATTTTCATGCCTATTTCTGAAGCTATTCAAGAGCATCCTGAATTAGTAAAAAAGTATCTAGGTACAGTAGTTCCTACTACCGATAACTTTTATGCAGCATTGAATTCGGCAGTTTTTTCTGATGGATCTTTCTGTTACATTCCGAAAGGCGTTCGTTGCCCGATGGAATTATCAACTTACTTTAGAATCAATGAAGGAGGAACTGGTCAGTTTGAAAGAACTTTAGTAGTTGCTGATAAGGAAAGTTATGTTTCGTACTTAGAGGGCTGTACAGCACCTAGTAGAGATGAAAACCAACTACATGCTGCAGTTGTTGAATTAATTGCATTAGATGATGCTGAAATTAAATATTCAACAGTACAAAACTGGTATCCTGGTAACGCTGAAGGTAAAGGAGGGGTTTATAACTTCGTAACAAAAAGAGGTTTGTGTGAAACAAATGCAAAAATTTCTTGGACTCAAGTTGAAACAGGATCGGCAGTCACTTGGAAATATCCAAGCTGTATATTAAAAGGGAATAACTCTGTTGGAGAATTTTATTCGATCGCTGTAACTAACAACTTTCAGCAAGCTGATACCGGAACTAAAATGATTCACCTAGGTAAAAACACCAAGTCGACTATTATTTCGAAAGGTATTTCTGCTGGTAAATCACAAAACTCTTACAGAGGATTGGTTCATATAGGATCACGTGCAGAAAATGCACGTAATTTCTCTCAGTGTGATTCTTTATTAATGGGTAACGAATGTGGCGCACACACATTCCCGTACATAGAAACTAAAAACAAATCAGCACAAATAGAACACGAAGCTACTACTAGTAAAATTGGTGAAGACCAATTATTTTACTGTAACCAACGTGGTATTGATACTGAAAAAGCAATAGCGTTAATCGTTAACGGTTTTAGTAAAGAAGTATTAAATAAGTTACCAATGGAATTTGCTGTAGAGGCACAAAAACTATTGGAAATTAGTTTAGAAGGAAGTGTTGGATAATTTAAATAATAATGTAATGAAAAAAATATTTTTACTTGCACTTATCGCAATTACAGCTATTAGTTGTAAAAACACTGATAAAAAAGAAAATGCTGATAAATTAGCTACTGAAGAAGCTACTGTGAAACTATATGTTTTAAATGGTGGATCTATATTAGTTAATAAATTAGAGGTTTTTTCTCAAGACACAACGTATACAGGACAAACAAAACAATTTACTGATGCTTATTATGTTATTTCACACCCGAAAGGAAATTTAATGTGGGATGCGGGGCTACCAGAAAATTTAGTTTTACCAGAACCAGTAACTCCTGGTGACGGAACATTTACAGTACAAAGAGCAGATTCATTAGCGAATCAATTAGCAACAATTGGTTTTAAAATTAAAGATTTTAAATATTTTGCAATGTCTCATTCTCATTTCGATCATACTGGGCATGCAAACTACATGAAAGATGCAACATGGCTAATACAAGAAAACGAATATAATTCAGTTGCTGGAGATTCTTTAAAACAGAAAAATCCTGCGGTAGCGGCATTAAAAAATGTTAAAAAACTAAATGGTGATTATGATGTTTTTGGCGATAGTACTGTTGTTATAAAATATATGCCAGGTCATACAGTTGGTCATCAAGCATTATACGTAAAAGTGTCAGGTATTGAAAAGCCAGTTTTATTAACGGGTGACTTATATCATTTTGAAGAGAACAGAGCCACTAAGGGTGTTCCTTCTTTCAACTATAATGTTGAGCAAACTTTAGAAAGCATGCAAAAATTTGAAGCTTTTGCTAAAGAAAAAAATGCTGAGGTGATTATTCAACATTCGCCAAAAGCTTTCAAAAAATTACAAAATCTATTAAAAAAGTAACTAGTAATGTTAAAAATAGAAAACTTACACGCTAACATAGAAGATAAATCAATTTTAAAAGGATTGAATTTAGAAGTTAAAGCAGGTGAAATTCACGCTATAATGGGGCCAAATGGTGCTGGTAAAAGTACGTTAGCCAACGTAATTGCGGGAAAAGAAGAATACGAAGTTACAAACGGTTCTATAGAATTAAATAACGAAGATATTAGCGAATTAGGCCCTGATGAAAGAGCGCACAATGGTGTGTTTTTATCTTTTCAGTACCCTGTAGAAATTCCTGGTGTTTCGGTAACTAACTTTATTAAAACAGCAATTAACGAAAACCGTAAAGCTAAAGGTTTAGAAGACATGCCTGCTAAAGACATGTTAAAAATGATTCGCGAGAAATCTGAATTATTAGAAATAGATCGTAAATTTTTATCTCGCTCTTTAAACGAAGGTTTTTCTGGAGGAGAAAAGAAGCGTAACGAGATTTTTCAAATGGCAATGCTAGAGCCAAAATTAGCTATTTTAGATGAAACAGATTCTGGTTTAGATATCGATGCATTACGTATTGTTGCAAATGGTGTAAACAAATTAAAATCTAAAGACAATGCTGTAGTTGTAATTACACACTACCAACGTTTATTAGATTATATTGTTCCTGATTTTGTACACGTATTATACGATGGTAAAATCGTAAAATCGGGTGATGCTTCTTTAGCTTTAGAGTTAGAAGCAAAAGGATATGATTGGATTAAGGAAGAAGTTAATTCTTAAGAAAAATGGAGTTAAAAGATAAATTAACCACGTCGTACGTCGCTTTTGAAAATGGAGTAGATATCAATTCGGATATACACGATATTAGAACAAAAGCGCTACAGAATTTTGAAGAATTAGGTTTTCCTACTAAGAAATTAGAAGCTTGGAAATACACTTCTTTAAATGCTGTATTGAAACAAGACTATAGTATTTTTCCTACTTCGGAAAACGCTATAGAATTAGCAGATGTTAAGAAATATTTCATCCACGATATAGATACTTATAAAATTGTATTTATCGACGGAAAATATAGTTCTTTCTTATCTGAAACTACACATGATAAAATTGATGTTTGTTTAATGTCATCTGCATTAACAAAGCCAAAATATAAAGCTGTTATTGAAAACTACTTCAATAAAATTGCAAAGCAAGATAATTTAACATCGTTAAATACTGCATTTGCAAAAGAGGGAGCTTACATTAACATTCCTAAGAATGTAGAGGTAGATAAACCAATTCAGGTTATCTATTTTACTACAGGTTCTGAAGAGGCTATCATGACACAACCTCGTAATTTAATTGTTGCAGAACAAAATGCACATGTTCAAATTATAGAGCGTCATCAAAGTTTAACTTCTAATTCCGTTTTAACAAATGCCGTAACAGAAGTGTATGCTGCAAAAGATGCAACGGTAGATATTTATAAGATTCAGAATGATGATGAAAATGCTTCTTTGGTAGACAATTCTTACATAGAGCAAAAATCAAATAGTATTGTTTCTGTACACACTTTTTCTTTCGGAGGAAATATTACACGTAATAACTTAAACTTTTATCAAAGAGGTGAGCATATCGATTCTATTTTAAAAGGAATTACTATTACTGAAGGAAAACAACATGTAGATCACCATACATTGGTGCATCATATTGAGCCAAACTGTGAATCTCATCAAGATTACAAAGGTATTTATAGTGACCGCTCTACAGCAGTTTTTAACGGAAAGGTAGTTGTTGAAAAAGAAGCTCAGAAAACAAATGCGTATCAACAAAACAACAACATTCTAATAAGCGATAAAGCAACCATCAACGCAAAACCTCAGTTAGAGATTTTTGCTGATGATGTAAAGTGTTCTCACGGTTGTACGATTGGTCAATTAGATGAAGATGCTTTATTTTATATGCAACAACGTGGAATTCCGAAGAAAGAAGCGAAAGCATTACTAATGTATGCCTTTGCAAATACGGTATTAGAAAGTGTAAAAATACCAGAAGTAAAGACACGAATTAACAAGTTAATCGCAAATAAATTAGGTGTAAATATTGGTTTTGATTTGTAAAACACTTATTTTCACACAAATATAACAAAGGTCGTTCAATATTGAATGACCTTTGTTATTAAAAAAAATTGTTATTTGTAATGATTCATAAAAATATTCGTCAAAAATAGAGAAATGTAAAAACTATAAACAAATGAAAAAAACAATTACACTACTTGTTCTGTTATTTATTAGCGTTCAATCTTATTCACAAACCGATGTATTTAATGCCCTTTTAAAAACCTATGTTGATACTGAAGGAAATATCGATTATAAAGGCCTAAGAAAAAACAGAGCTTTACTAGATATCTACTTAAATCATTTAGAGAATCAAATTCCTGGTAGAAACTGGTCTCAGAATAAAGCAAAGGCTTTTTGGATGAATGCATACAATGCCTATACTATTAAACTAATATTAGACAGTTATCCTTTAAAAAAGATTACTGATATAAAAAGAAAAGGTAGAAATGCTTGGAAAATCCCTTTTGCAGTAGTTGGTAAAGAAACCTACTCTTTAGATTATATCGAGCATAAGATACTACGTAGATGGCATAATGACCCTAGAGTTCATGTTGGAATAAATGCTGCCTCTAAATCTGGTCCTAGATTCCCTAACTACGCTTTTACTGCAAAGAATTTAAATAGTACGTTAGAGTTATTGATGAAGAACTTTATAAACGATTCTTCTAAAAATAAAATAACAATTACTAAAATTGAAGTTTCTAAGATGTTTGAATGGTATAAAGGAGATTTTACAGAAAAAAGCACTTTAATAGAGTATATAAATAAATATTCTACTGTAAAAGTAAATGATAACGCCGAGGTAACTTTCCTAGAGTATGATTGGCATTTAAACGGCTTGCAATAATCAATAAATTTCCCTACTTCTAATCCCCCCACTCCCCCCTTTTTTTCAATTATATATTGCAATACCAACAGAGATACTTAATAATAAATTCTTTACTAATTAAACTTATTTAATTAGATGGTAACATTAACCCACTATTTATTATTTAACTTGTATCTTTAATTTAGGATGGTTTATATTCTATCTATTTTAAAAGTCTCTATTTTTTATTCTATTAACTTATTCAGTTAGTTTAGCTACACACATCTATTTATTATAAAGTCTCAAATAATTAATCTGTATTTAATCATTTATTTTTTTCTTTTTAAGAATAATGTAAATAAATATAGCTAAAAATTAAGCGAAAAACATATTTATTCAGCCATACTATAAAACAATTATTAAGCCTAAATAATAATACTCTGCACTTGGAATAATAATTTATAGCGTATATTAAAATAAAGGAAGCTTTGAAAAGAAATAAAAACAAAATTTATTTTAATACACTCAAGAAGCTGGAGTGAAAGCAGGAAATAACTACAAACAAAAAATCCCATGCTTTCGCACAGGATTTTGATATTTATATGATAACATTGTTACCTACATTTCTAAGGCTTTCTTAATGTTGTTATCCATTAATAATTCTTCTGGATTTTCTAACGCTTCTTTAACAGCAACTAAAAATCCAACAGACTCACGACCATCAATAACTCTGTGATCATAAGATAAAGCAACATACATAATTGGTTGTATTACCACTTCTCCGTTAACAGCCATCGGACGATTAACGATATTATGCATTCCTAAAATTCCACTTTGAGGTGGATTTAAAATTGGCGTAGATAACATAGATCCAAATACACCTCCATTGGTAATTGTAAATGTTCCACCTGTCATCTCATCAACAGTAATTTGTCCGTCACGAGCACGTAAAGCTAAACGTTTCACTTCACTCTCAACACCTCTAAAAGATAAATCTTCTGCATTTCTAATTACGGGTACCATTAATCCTTTAGGACCTGAAACTGCAATAGAAATATCTTGAAAATCATTTTTTATTTGATAATCTCCATCAATCATAGAGTTTACATCTGGGTACATTTTTAAAGCTCTAACAACAGCTAAAGTAAAGAAAGACATAAAACCTAATCCGACACCATGTTTTGTTTTAAAATCTTCTTTATACTGCTTACGTAAATCGAAAATTGGCTGCATGTTCACTTCGTTAAACGTAGTTAACATTGCTGTTTCACTTTTAACAGCAACTAAACGTTGTGCTACTTTACGACGTAACATTGACATTTTTTTACGCTCTGTACCTCGAGAACCATTTGTTGGTTGGGTTCCCATAGAAGGCACAGCATTTACCGCATCATCTTTTGTTACACGACCATCTTTTCCTGTTCCTTTTACCGAACCAGCATCGATTCCTTTCTCAGCTAAAACTTTTTTAGCTGCAGGTGAAGCCGTACCAGTTGCATAAGTTGCAGCTTTCGGTTCTTCTTTTTTAGGAGCCTCCTTTTTAGGAGTTTCTTCTTTTTTTGTTTCAGTAGACGATTCTCCTGCTGGTTTTTCAGCGCTCATGTCTATAAGACAAACAACCGCTCCAACCTCAACAGCATCACCTTCTTCTGCTTTTAAAGTAATAATTCCGCTTTCTTCCGCAGGCAATTCTAACGTTGCTTTGTCAGAATCTACTTCGGCGATAGGCTGATCTTTTTCAACATAATCACCATCTTCAACTAACCAAGTTGCTATTTCTACTTCTGTAATTGATTCTCCCGGAGAAGGAACTTTCATTTCTAAAACACTCATGTTTCTTTATTTTTATTCGGAAATATTTAATTTTTTTGGGCGTTCGAGCGGGCTTTTACTATATCTTTTTTTCTGCATTCTCGTTACAAATTTGCTCATTCGTTACAAATTTACTCGAACTGACAGTAAAAAGGATGTCGTTTCAATCCCTAACGCATATACTTTTTGGTTGTTGATGTTAGTCAAAAACCATATCTAATACTCTTTGGTGACGACGCTTAAAACGTGCACTTGAACCTGCAGCTGGTGCCGAATGGTAATCTCTCGATGCACATTCTAACTTCGCCAATTCAAAACGTTCTAACATATAACTCCAAGAACCCATATTTTTAGGTTCTTCTTGTGCCCAAACGTAACGTTCTACATTTGGATACTTATCCATCACTTCTTTTATTTGCTCTTTGTGTAACGGAAACAACTGTTCTATTCTAACTAAAGCAATATCTTCTCTATCTAACTTTTCACGTTCTGCTAATAAATCATAATAGAATTTACCTGTACAAAATACCATTTTTTTCACTTTAGCCGTATCAACAGTATCATCAATTACTTCTTTAAAAGCTCCATTACCTAAATCTTCAATAGTGTTTACCGCTTTTGGTAATCGCAATAAGCTCTTAGGAGTAAAAACAACTAATGGTTTTCTAAAATCACGTTTCATCTGACGACGCAGTATGTGATACATATTTGCTGGTGTAGAACAATTTGCAATCGTCCAATTATCTATTGCAGATGATTGTAAGAAACGCTCAATTCTACCCGATGAATGCTCTGGTCCTTGCCCTTCATAACCGTGTGGTAATAACATTACCAATCCATTCTGCAATTTCCATTTATCTTCTGCTGAAGATATATATTGATCAAATACAATTTGTGCTCCGTTTGCAAAATCACCAAATTGTGCTTCCCAAATAGTTAATGTATTTGGTGCAGCCATTGCATAACCGTAATCGAAGCCTAAAACACCGTATTCAGATAAATGAGAATTATAAATTGTCATTTCTCCTTTATTCTTCGGATTCGTATTTAATAGATTAACACGTTCTAAAGTTTCTTCATCTCGCATAATTGCATGACGGTGTGAAAAAGTTCCTCTTTCTACATCTTCTCCTGATATGCGCACATTAAATCCTTCTTCAAGTAATGTACCGTATGCTAAATTTTCTGCTGTACCCCAGTCTAATGTATTTTCTTCAAAGACCATTTTTTCACGGCCTTTTAAAATACGTTCTGCTTTACGAACAAACTTATGCCCTTTTGGAGTGTTAGATATTACTTTAGCAATATCTTTTAATGCCTCAATAGAATACGAAGTATCTACTGGCTTTAGCATATCTTGCAATTGCTTACGAACAAAACCTTCCCAAACGGCTGGCATGAATTCTTGAATTTTAGAAGTTGTATTCTTTTTAGATTCTAAAAATTCTGTTTCTAAATGTGATTTAAAATCGTTTGTTATTTGCTCTACATAATCTGCAGAAATACTTCCTTCATTTACTAATTTGTCTGCATAAATTTCTTTTGCATTTTTATGCTTAGAAATTGCTTTATACAATTTAGGCTGCGTAAAACGAGGCTCATCTCCTTCATTATGACCATATTTACGGTATCCTAATAAATCAATATAAATGTCTTTTTTGAATTTCATTCGATATTCAACAGCCATTTCCATTGCATGACAAACCGCTTCTGCATCATCTGCATTAACGTGTAATACTGGCGACAAAGTTACTTTAGCTACATCTGTACAATAAGTACTAGAACGAGCATCTAAGTAATTGGTTGTAAAACCAACTTGGTTATTTACAACAATATGAATTGTACCACCTGTTTTGTAACCATTTAAAGTCATCATTTGAGCAATTTCATACACAATTCCCTGACCTGCAATTGCAGCATCACCGTGTACCAAAATTGGTAAAATCTTACTATTATCTCCGTTATAATCTAAATCTACTTTAGCACGAACAATACCTTCTGCTACTGCTCCAACAGTTTCTAAATGCGATGGATTTGGAACCAAATTCATCTTCATTTTTTGTCCGCCTTTATATGCTTTACTTAAAGTTAAGCCTAAGTGATATTTTACATCACCATCAATATCCTGATCCTCAAAATCTTTACCTTCAAATTCGCTAAACAAATCGCGAACAGGTTTTTTAAAAATATTAACTAACGTATTTAAACGACCTCTGTGGGCCATCCCTAAAACACACTCCTCAACATCGTATTTTTCTGCTGCATCACGAAGTGCAACACTTACTCCTGGTATCAATGTTTCTCCACCTTCTACCGAAAAACGTTTTTGCCCTACATATTTGGTTTGTAAAAAACTTTCAAAAACCGATGCTTGGTTTAATTTTGTTAAAATGTATTTTTTAGATTCTACACTATAATTAGATTGGTTATCGTTTTTATTTAAACGACTTTGCCACCACTTTAATTCTTCAGGGTTGCGTAAGTACATATATTCAACACCAATACTATCACAAAAAATTGCTTTTAGGTGTTTAATAATTTCTTCTAAAGTCTTAGCTCCAATCCCTATAACCTCACCAGCATTAAAAACAGTTGATAAGTCGGATTGATTTAATCCAAAGTTTTCAACATCTAAGGTTGGGCTATACTTTCTTCTTTCACGAACTGGGTTCGTTTCTGTAAATAAGTGTCCTCTGGTTCTGTAACCATTTATCAAATCAATTACTAAAAACTCTTTCTGTACTTTTTCTGGTATTTCAACAGAAACTTCTTCATCTGTTAACGAATAGTTTTCATTTGCTAGGTCGTACCCTTGAAAAAAACTTCTCCAACTTGGTTCTACTACATCTGGGTTTTTTTGATACTGTTCGTATAAATCTCCTATAAAACTTGTATGTGCTGCGTTCAAGAACGAAAACTTGTCCATATATATTTACTATGCTTTTCTATCAATAAGAATAATCATGACAAAAATACAACTTTTACTAAAAATAAGACTTTTTTTTATGCTTAATTTAACCTTTACAATTATATAAAAAAGGCAAACAAGTTTGTACACAAGCCACCATCAACACAAAACAAACTACTGACAATCAAGTGAAATGTTTTTTTATTTAATTTTTTATTAAAAAATATTTGCAGATATGAAAAAAGCTCTTAAATTTGCACTCGCTTTTAAAGCATTCCGCTTTAAATTCCTCCTTAGCTCAGTTGGTTAGAGCATCTGACTGTTAATCAGAGGGTCTTAGGTTCGAGTCCTAAAGGAGGAGCAAAATAAACAAAGGCAACGTAGCAGCCGATAATTGCTACAATACATATATTTGTTCTATATGAACATTCCTCCTTAGCTCAGTTGGTTAGAGCATCTGACTGTTAATCAGAGGGTCTTAGGTTCGAGTCCTAAAGGAGGAGCAAAAAAGGTTTACATTCGTGTAAGCCTTTTTGTATTTTTACACTATGCTATTTCCTAAAAAACTTATCCGAAAAATATCATCACGCAAAGAGAATACATCTCTTAGGTCGCTTGGTAAAGAGTTTAATTTAATAGATTTTGCTTCAAATGATTATTTAGGCTACGCTAAGTCTGGTTTAATTTTCGATAAAACGCACCAATTTTTAATTAATAAAAATATAAAGCAAAACGGAGCAACAGGATCTCGCTTACTATCCGGAAATCACAAATTATATAATAGTGTTGAAAAAAAAATAGCTGAATTTCATAATACTGAAGCTGCTTTAATTTTTAACTCTGGCTACGATGCCAATATTGGTTTTTTTTCATCTGTACCTCAGAGAGGTGACTTTATTCTATATGATGAGTTTATTCATGCTTCTATTCGCGATGGCGTGCAGTTATCAAATGCTAAAGCGTATAAGTTCAAACATAATGATATAAAAAATTTAGAAGACAGAATACTAAGCATTAAAGCTGAATCTAAAGATAACGAATCAGAAATTTATGTTGTTACCGAAGCTGTTTTTTCTATGGATGGTGACTCGCCTGATTTAATTGCTTTAGTTAAAACCTGTAAAAAACACAACGTTTATTTAATTATAGATGAAGCACATGCTGTTGGTGTATTTAAGAATGGATTTGTTGAAAAATTGAATTTAGGAAATGATGTTTTTGCTAGAATTATAACTTTCGGAAAAGCATTGGGTTGTCACGGAGCGGCAGTTTTAAGCAGTAATGAGCTAAAACAATACTTAATTAATTTTGCTAGAAGTTTTATTTATACCACCGGATTATCGCCACATGCAATAGCAACTGTACATTGTGTTTACGACGAACTTGAGAGCTCTAACGGAATAGAAAACTCTAAAAAATTACATCAAAATATTCAACATTTTATATCAGAAACAAAACGACTTAATTTAAAATTTATAAATAGTAATTCTGCTATTCATTGCTGTGTAATTTCTGGTAATGAAAATGTAAAATCAGCTGCAAAAAATCTTAAGGAAAAAGGATTCGATGTAAAGCCTATTTTATCTCCCACAGTAACAAAAGGAGAAGAAAGATTGCGTTTTTGTTTGCATTCCTATAATTCTAAGCGAGAAATTACCAATGTTTTAGAACATCTTGCTATTTTTGTTTAATTATGGAAAATACTTTTATAACAATAGCAACATTTAATTACTCTTCAGAAGCTCATATAATTAAAGGCAAATTAGAATCTGAAGGTGTTAAAGTATTTTTAGCTGATGATTTTACAATTGATGTTGACCCTATGCTAAGCAATGCAGCTGGAGGTGTTAAAATAAAAGTACATAATTCTGACAAAGAAAAAGCCTTGGATGTTTTAAAAAACATAAGTGAATATTGTTTAAGTGATACAGGAGAAAAAATAACTTGTCCTGAATGTAATAGTAATAAAATTAATTATTTTTCTACTATAAAGGATTTAAAGTCTTTACTCCATTTTTTACTAGGATTTTTTGTTTCTGCACTACCCTTTTACATTAATTATAAATATCGATGCGAAAACTGTAATACTGAATTTGACAAATGAAAAAATATTTTATTACCGGAATTTCTACTGAAGTAGGAAAAACTGTTGC